>JBDIVQ010000005.1:0-69058 GCA_039794345.1 Phycisphaerae bacterium
TCACCGTCAACAGCCGCGCCTACGTCGCCCGCTTCGGCTTCACCGGCGCTGACCAGCAGAAGCGCGTCGAGAATCTTTCAGGCGGCGAGCGCAACCGCGTGCATCTGGCCCGCATGCTCAAGAGCGGCGCGAACGTGATCCTCCTCGACGAGCCGACGAACGATCTGGATGTGAACACGCTGCGAGCATTGGAGGAGGCGCTGGAGTCGTTTGCGGGCTGCGCCGTGGTCATCACCCACGACCGCTGGTTTCTGGATCGCATCGCCACGCACATTCTCGCCTTCGAGGGCGACAGCGAGGTGCGCTGGTTTGATGGCAACTACTCGGCCTACGAAGAGGACCACCGGCGCAGACTCGGCGCCGAAGCCGACCAGCCGCACCGGATCAAGTACCGCCGGCTGACGCGGGCGACGTGAGGACGCACCGACCTATCGCGGAATCTGCACGACGTTGCTGGTCGTGCATGGTCGCTGATCGTAGACGACGAGTTGAAGGAATCCGCCGCACGCCAATGGTGCGGCCCGACCCGTCAACTCGCCGGCACCATCGGGTCCGGTGTTCAGCAGTCGCACGAGCCGCAGCCCATGGATGCTCAAACCGAGAATCGTGCCTTCACAGTGTTCAAATGAAATGAGGAAGTTGCCGGTTGCGTCAGCGTACAACAAGCCGGCCGGCCGGTCCGGCGTCGCGCCCTCCCAAGCAACAGACAGGCGGCCGGGACACACGCCTTCGAGCGTGAGTGTGAGACTGTCCGGCCCGGACCGCTGGCAATCCCACACGCCACTCGGACTCGCCGCAGCAACCAACACACACATGTAGAGAGACAGCCCGTGCATGAATACTCTCCTCCTTCGCCAAGTCAAGTCCCTGTGATAACCGATCTATGGAAACGTGAACTCGATCAGGTTGGAGACGCGACAGTCGCTCAGGTCGACTGCCTGGAGATATCGCGTCAGGCCTGTCCATCCTCCGGGGACGCTCGCCTCGTGGATGGCAGCACCGTTGCTCGCAGCCGTCGCTTCACCGAGCACGCTCGCGTTCGCAATCCCCACATAGACATTCGTGCATCCGGAGACCGCAGTCTGCCCTGTCGACGATCCGTAGTAGAATCGGACGGTTGCACCACTCGCAGCGCCGGCGGCCTTGAACTTATTGGAAACCCCTGCTTCTCCAGGATGAGGGTCTCGCCCCCAGAGTAGGCCCGTAGCAAGCGCCATCGAGTTGAATGCGTTGATGCGTCCATGTCCGTGCAGGTTTTCGTTATAATCCGTGTTTTCATCGCAGCCAGCGTACAGAAGCGCCTCGACCTCGCTCGCCGTGAGATCAGGATCATAGGACCAGATCAGGGCACAGAGTCCTGCAACCTGGGGTGTCGCGTAAGATGTTCCCGGACCGAGCGGTGTACCGTAGGCGTCGTCAGCCGTGTTCTTCGTAGAGTAGATGCTGACAGCCGGCGCCATGACGTCGATCATCGCGCCGATCGTCGAGCCATAGTTGGTTTTCTCATTCGCGATGAACCTGGCATCCTGCTTGTCTGTCCCTCCGACAGTGATCATGTCCGGGAACGGATCGTAGGAGAAAATCATCGAGTTTCCGGCCGCCTGCACAATGAGCGTATCCGGATAAGCCTCGCGAATGTACTCTGTATTGTCGGCCCACTGCTGCCATGTGGTTGGATTATCCCAGTTCGAGATCGCTGTACTGCAAATCACTCGGTCACCAGCTCCCGCCGACACCCAGAAGCACGCAAGAACATCGTCAGTTTGGCCGTTTCCGAACTTGAGCATACGATGGCGCAGTGTCCACCCGACTCCACTCACACCGTCGCCATTGTTCCCTGTCGCGGCAGCTGCACCGAGCACGAGAGTGCCATGTCCGAATGTATCACCGATGTCGGCGCCCGCTTCATTCTCCCACAACTCGTTCGACTGGTCCCACCCGAGTCGTCGGGATTCGTTGAGATCGCTCAAATCCTCGTGTGTAACTCGCAATCCCGTATCAACGACGCCGATGACGACATCGTCGTGGCCATCGGTGTGGATCTGCCACGCTGCACACGATTCGATTCGGAGGTGATGCCATTGCTCGTCAAAGTCCTCATCATCCGGGCAAACGTTCGACAGAACTCCCTGAGGAAAGAGCTGCCAATTCGGGCACACGTACCTGTAGTACCCCGTGGCGATGAGTTGCTCGCCGATGTCGTTTTCCGAGCGGCCGGGGGGGACGTTGAACCAGTACTCATCCATCCGCTCGTGGTAGCGGTAGACGTGCTCGCCGAGGGTGTCGATCGTGTACGCGACGGCCCGCGCATAGAGCACCTCCGCCTGCTCGCGCGTGAAGCCGCGCTCCAGCCAGTGCTCGACCTGGAGGGGTCTGACGACCATCTTTCCCGTGAACTCCCAGCGGCCCGGCTCCTCACGCCACCGCTGCCCCAGCGCCACGGCGGGGCTGTCAACAATCCAGATGCACACGAAAAGTGCGATCAGGGCGAGTGTCTTGGGGGGGGGGGGCACGTTGCGGGTGCGGTCGGTCATGGGAGCCTCCCTCTCGGTTGCAGTCAGAATAACCGATTTCGGGGCGGCTGTCAAGGCAAAAAAGCGCAACTCCACGATAATTCTGAAAGAAGTCCTCTGGCATGCGGTTGATGGCCGAGACCGGAAGTCGCAAGTCGCTCTGCCTGAGCGGTTTGCCTCCCGGGCGCCGAGGTGCCGGGGCCTGGGATCAAGGTCTCGATCCGCCCGCCGCTTGCAATCTCGACGATCGGAAGTATGATTGTGGAGGGGTCTGTCCACGATTCCGCGATCACGTCGCCGCCCGACTCGGAGGAGAGTAGCCATGCGCCTGTGCCTGCTCCTGTTGGCCTGTCTGCTGTCGATCGTTTCACGGGCGGGCGCGACAGGAGGCGGTTCAGCACCGCCGGCTGCTGCGCCTGAGGAACCAGCGCTGGTGCAGTGGATCTTCTTCACTGACAAGGGCATCGCCTCGCCGGCGCAACTCGACGCGGCGCTGGCCCGCGTTGCGGC
Source organism: Phycisphaerae bacterium (assembly GCA_039794345.1). GTDB lineage: Bacteria > Planctomycetota > Phycisphaerae > Phycisphaerales > UBA5793 > UBA5793. The sequence continues at coordinate 3,024 of JBDIVQ010000005.1, forward strand.
GGCGGCCGATCCGCGCACCGTTGCCCGGCGTCAGGCGCGGCGGACGCTGCCGGGGCTTTTCGATGAGCGCGACCTGCCGGTTGTGCCCGGCTATGTCGAGGCGGTGAGGGCCACGGGCGCACGGGTTCGCGTTGCCTCGATGTGGGTCAATGCCGTGAGCGTGGAAGCGACGGCCGAGCAACTCGCGGCGATTGAGCGATTGCCATTCGTGAAGACCACTCAACCCGTGGCCCGTTCGCGCCGCATCGAGCCGCGCATCGCGCCGGCGCCCGCCGCCGCGCCGGATCAGCGCCCCGCGGGTTTCTACGGCCTGGCCGAAGATCAACTCGCGCAGATCAACCTCATCGAACTTCATAGCGCCGGCTACACCGGCCGCGATGTGCGCATCGGCGTCCTCGACACCGGCTTTCTCCGCACTCACGACGCCTTCAATCATCCGGAGCATCCCCTCAACGTCGTCGCTGAGTGGGACTTCGTCTTCGATGACGGCAACACCGCCAACGAGGGCAACGACCATCCCGACCAGCACAACCACGGCACGATCATCCTCGGCACGCTGGGGGGCTACCTCCCCGGTGAATACGTCGGCGGCGCCTACGACGCCTCCTTCATCCTCTGCAAGACGGAGGACATCCGCAGCGAGACGCCCGTCGAGGAGGATTATTACGTCGCGGGCCTCGAGTTCATCGAGGCCAACGGGGGCGACATGGCGACGGCGTCGCTCATCTACATCGACTGGTACACCCAGGAGCAACTCGACGGCCGGACCGCGGTCTGCACCATCGGCGTCAACATTGCCACCGCCAACGGCGTTCACTGCTGCAACGCGGCAGGCAACATGGGGCACGACCAGAATCCTAATACGTCTCACCTCGGCGCGCCGGCCGACGCCTTCCAGGTCATCACCTGCGGCGCGGTCGAGCCGACGGGCGAGATCGCCGGCTTTTCCTCCGACGGGCCGACGGCGGACGGGCGCGTCAAGCCCGAGGTGCTGGCGCGGGGCACGCAGGCGTGGAGCGTGGCGCCGTGGGACAACCACGGCTGGGCGGAGGCAGCGGGCACATCCATGTCCACCCCACAGGTTGCCGCCGTCGTCGCCTGCCTCATCGACGCCCGGCCGAACTGGACCGTCGATCAACTGCGCGAATCGCTGTTCACCACCGCGGATTATTACGTTCTCAACGGCACGTTCGATCCGCTGCACGTCCACGGCTACGGAGTCGTCAACGCGTATGATGCGCTCGGGCTGCTGCGCCTCGCGCCGCCCGATCCCGGGACGGCGGGCGTGAGCAACACCCTCACGGCAACGGAGGCGGAGCCGGGCAGTCGCGTGTATTTCATCTACTCAATGAGCGAGGGATCGACGGCGGTGCCGAACTGCCCCGGCGTGGAAGTGGAACTGCGCCGGCCGGTGACCGCCGGCTCCGCGGTGGCGGATGGAAACGGCGCAGCGCAACTCGTGCGTTTCGTCCCCGGGGGCGCGTCGGGTCGAACGGTTCACATTCAGGCGGTGGACGCCGCGGCTTGTCGAACGTCCAACCATGTCGTGCATCAGTTCCCCTGACGCCCGGTGAGTGCATCGAGATGCAGATCGCCCGGCACGCCGAGGTATTCGAGGGCGCCGGGTGCCGTGGTCCGGAGGGAGGCTTTGCGACCGGAGGGCCACGTCGTTGTGCGGACGGTCGATCACACCGGATCAATCGTCATTCGCGCGTCCGCGTGGCCCGCGCTCCCAGAGCCTCGCTTGACCACGGCACCCTACGTCTCACAGTCGTGCTCAGTTCCGCGCCGTCTCATCCAGCGCCAGATCGCCCGGCACGCCGAGGTATTCGAGGGCACGGTTCATCATCGTCGCGGCGACGGGTCCGCACACGGCGCCGCCGAAGTGGCCGAGGCTGCGGTCGGGGTCTTCGATGATGCAGAGGACGACGAGGCGGGGATCGTCCAGCGGCGCGCCGGCGATGAAACTGATGATGTAGCGGTCCTTGTGGTAGCCGCGGCCATCGCGCCGCGGCATTTCGGCCGTGCCCGACTTGCCGAACATGCGATAGCGCGCGACTTCGTTGGCCTTGCGTCCGCTTCCCAGCGTCATCACCTTTCGCATCGTCTGGCGGGTGAGATGAGCGGTCGATTCGAGCATGGGCCGCTGTGTAACATAAGGCACAATCGGCACATCCTGTGTGGGGACGATGAGGTTGATCGGGGGCATCGAGCCGTCGCGGCAGAAGGCGGCGAAGGCCCGCACCATCTGGAGGGGCGTCACCGCGATCTCATGCCCCATCGAGACGCTCGTCTGCGTGTAGTGCGTCCACTCCTTCGGTATCGTGACAATGCCGCCGGTTTCGCCGGGCAGGCCGCTGCCGGTGGGCCGGCCGAAGCCGAAGTCCGCCACGCACTGCTGCAACTGCCGGTCCGTGAGTCGCAGCGCCGCCTGGGCCATGCCGATGTTGCTCGATTTGATCATCACGCCTTCCCAGGTGAGTTCGGGGTAGGGATAGGCGTCGCTGATGTGCCGGCCGCGCGGCGTGCGGTAGGAGCCGTTGTGCGTGTTGAAGACTTCATCGATGGGGACGAGGCCGAGTTCCGTCACCCGCGCCCACACAAAGGACTTGAACGTCGAGCCGGGTTCATAGGGATCGGTGATGCAGCGAAGGCGCGCCAGGCTGGGGTCGAGGGCGCGCAGCGGATCATCGGTGTAGGGGCCGTAGCCGGGGCGGTCGCGCAGGAGATCGGTCATGGCGAGGATCTCGCCGCTGTGGGGATCGAAGATCATCGCCCGCCCGCCGCCGGCATTGACCGCCTCGACGCCGGCGCGAATCTCCTCCTCGACGATGCGCTGCATCTCGACGTCGATGGCGAGGCGCACGTGGCGTCCGTCGGCGCCGGGAACGTGCCCGTCGCGCTCGACCCACATCGCGTTGCGGTTGACGTCGCGCAGGTAGCGGAGGCGTCCGGGCCGGCCGGTGAGGACGGAGTTGTAGATGGCTTCGACGCCGCTGCGGCCGATGTGGTCGGTCCCGACGAGTCCGATGAGCGGGGCCGCGAGGTCGCCGTAGGGCCGGTGGCGCACGAGGACCGGCTCGACGCCGACGCCGCGGAAACTCGCGGTTCTCACCGCTTCGAGTTCCGCATCGGTGAGCAGGTCGATGAGCACGGCATAGCGCTTGTCGAGCCGCTCCTGCACCTTGCGATCGAGTTCGACGGGGTTGCGGCCGAGGAGGCTCGCGATGTCGATGGCGATGGTGTAGGGATCATCGACCTCCTGCGGATCGACAAAGAGGCGGTAGCCGACGCGGCTGGTGGCAAGGACGCGGCCGCGCCGATCAAGGATGTCGCCGCGGTTGGCCATCTCGGGCCGGGTGGAACTGGTGAGCGGCGTATGGCGCACCAGGTTCTCGCTCGGCGCCGTCTGGAGTTGCGCCACGCGCGCCAGAACGAGCATCATCGCGCCGATGACCGCCGCCACGAGGAGGTTGAGCGCCAGGCCGAAGCGCCGGGTTTCAGATGCTGCGGGTCGAGCGGGTTCGAGGTGCATGGGGGCGTGCGGCCCGTTCATCGGACCGCCTCCGTCGCGGCTGTCTCCAGCGCGCGATCAGGCAGCACCGCGGAGGCCGGCAGTTCGACGAGGTAACACTCGCTCAGCAGCAGCGGCACCAGCCGTTCACCGGTTTCCCGCTCGAGGGCGGAGGCGAGGGCGGCGACGCGATCCTGGCGGAGTCGCTCGTGAATCGCCACGCGCAGGCGCCAGGAGCGCTCCTCGTGCTGGAGGAGCCGCCGATGGGTGACCGACATCTGGTACGCCGCTTCAATGCGCTGCTGGCGGATGACCAGCAGGCCGCACGACGTAGCGCCGGCGATGAGGACACAGACCGCGACCTTGGGAACGAGCGCCATATCCCACTTCATCGACACTCGACTTGAGCCGCGATGAATCGCGTCACGGCCCCGCGAGGCGTCAGCGCGTGCCCCCCTTCACGGGAAAGGTCGTCCTAGCGCACCGGGATGCGGATCGTCTTTCCGATGGGCAGCACATCGGGGTTTCGGATAATGTCGCGGTTGAGCGCCACGATCTCGTGCCAGCGCCCTCCCTTGCCGAGGTGTTTCTTCGCCAGATCCCAGAGGCGATCGTCTTCACGGATCGTGTAGTCAATCGTCTTGATCGCAGTGCTTCTGGCCGGCGGGGCTTGCGCGGCAGGGGCGGTCGGCGTGTGGCCCGGGGGCGCGGTTCGTCCGCCCGTCAGCACGTCTTTCTGCGGCAGGATGATCGTCATGCCTGGAAGCAGCCGACTGGTCGGGGGAATGACGTCGGCATTGTGGCTGAGCAGCGCTTCGTAGAGTGAGCCATCGCCGTAGAACCTGCGGCAGAGGCCGTACAACGTATCGCCGTCGCGGACGACGTACCGCTCGCCCGACGCACGGCCGGCCGAAGACTCAGGAAGGACCGGCGTGGGGCCGGGGCCCATGATGATCGGCTCCGCCTGGCTCTCCCCGGAGTTCACATGCTGCTCATACTCGGAGGCCTGACCGGTTCGCAGATCAAGGTCCGGGCCGGCAGAGCCGCCGGCGGGGGGAGGTGCAGTTCCGGCTCCCCCCTCGACCGTGGGCTGCATCGCCCCCTGCGGCGGCTCAAAGAGCGTGATCTCCCGGTTGGCGGGCGCGTCGAAGGAAGTCGCCGCCGCCGACTCGCCGAACTGTCGGCGATACTGGTCGCCCATGCCCGAGGGCAGTTGGACGAGCGGACTGGGGGACGACGTCTCCTCGAGGCGCGCCAACTCGCCCTGCTGGGCAGGAGAGAGATGGTCGGCGAGCAGGATGGCCACGACCAGCAGAAGGCTGAATCCGACGATGAGTGCCAGTTTGTTTTCGCGTGTCATGTGCGCTGAGCCAACTCCATGCCGAGCGTCTTGCGATTGTCGTGGAATCCTTCCGCGAGGCTGCCCGGACGCTCCAGTCCGGGGCGACGGATCTTCGTCTCGTCAGGCGGGCGCCGCGATGCGGATGGCTCTGAGTTTAGCCGACCGCGCCCGGGGGTTCACCGTGGTCTCGTCTTCGCCTGCCGTAAGGGGCTTGCGGGTGATGCGTTCCGCTGCGCCCCGTTTCACCAGCGCCGCCATGCGCTGCTTGATGATGCGATCCTCCAGGGAGTGAAAGCCGATGAAGGCCAGCCGCGCTCCCGCGTTGAGCCATCCGGCGCTGCGGCGTGCTTCGTCGGCCGCGCGTTCCAGTTCATCCCACAACCCTTCGAGCCGGCCAAGTTCGTCGTTCACGGCGATGCGCAGGGCCATGAACGTCTTCGTCGCCGGATGCATGCGGGAATGTCGCGCCCGGTTTCCATACGCCTCGCGCACCGCTTGCGCGAGGTGCAGCGTACTCTGTATCGGCTGAGCCGCTCGAATCGCGACAATCTGCCGGGCGATTTTTCGCGCCAGCGGCTCCTCGCCGCAGCGGAAGATCAGGTCCGCCAGTTCGCGCTCGCTCGATTCGTTGATGATCTGTTCGGCCGTCACCGCCGCCGTGGGATCGAGGCGCATGTCGAGCGGGCCGTCGGCGCGGAAGGAGAGCCCCCGCCTCGGATCATCCATCTGCGGGGAGGAGAACCCGAGGTCGGCGAGCACCATGTCGGCCCGGACTCCGTCGCGCCTCAGGATCGCCGGCGCATCGACGAAGTTTGCGTGGTGCGTCAGGACGCGGCAGCCCGTCGCCGCCACCCGCGCGAGCGCGAACGCCGCGTTGGCCGGATCGAGGTCGAAGCCGATGACCCGCCCGCCCGGCCCGAGCAGCCGCCCGACCGCTTCGGCGTGCCCGCCGCGCCCGATGGTCAGGTCCACGAGCGTCTCGCCGACGCGCGGCGCGAGCGCCTGCAGCGCCTGTTCGAGCAGGACCGGCATGTGTCCGACCGCGTCAGGACTCAAGATGACCCATCGTAGCGCCCACCGCGCCTGACCCGGTCTCCATTCGATCGTTCAACTCGCCTCGATGAAGGCAAGAGCCGAGGAAACGGCGCACAAGCCCGGCGCCGGCGAGGCATTTGGGCCTGGCCCGTCCGAAGCGTGTGGCCCACGTTGAGCAAAGAGCTCGACGGCCTATTCGCTGACCGTCCACGTCGAGCCGGAGTTGAGGAGTTTCTCGAGGTCGCCTTCGCCTCGCTGGGCGACGGCCTTCTCGATCTGCTCGGTGAGCAGGTCCTCGTAGCAGGGCTTGTTGACGCGGAAGAAGACGCCCACCGGCTCGGGCAGGCCCTGAGTGTGGTGCATGCGGCTGAGCAGGAACGCGAGCGCCGGATCCGTCTCGTCGTGGAAGAGAAGATCATCCTCCTTCACGTTCTCGAGACTGACGACCTCGAGGCGCGTGCTGTTGAGGCGAATGCCCTTGTCGCGGTTGCTGCCGAAGATGAGCGGCTTGCCGTGTTCGAGCAGGACGGTCGTCTCGCGCGCGGTGTCCTTTTCGGTGGCGTAGAAGAAGGCCTGGTGGTTGAAGACGTTGCAGTCCTGGTAGATTTCGACGAAGGCGGAGCCGCGATGTTCGGCGGCGGCCTTGAGCACGTCGGGCAGCACGTTCATCCCGCCTTTGTTCACGTCGGTGCATCGGGCGACGAAGGTCGCCTCGACGCCGATGGCGAAACTGATGGGGTGGATGGGATGGTCGATCGATCCCATCGGGGTTGACTTGGTCTTGTGCCCGGTGAGGCTGGTGGGGGAGTACTGCCCCTTGGTCAGGCCGTAGATGCGGTTGTTGAAGAGCAGCACCTTGATGTTGACGTTGCGGCGGAGCATGTGCACCATGTGATTGCCGCCGATGGACAGGCCGTCGCCGTCGCCGGTCACCACCCAGACGTCGAGGTTGGGATTGGCGGACTTGACGCCCGTGGCGATCGCCGGGGCGCGCCCGTGAATGCCGTGGATGCCGTACGTCCCCATGTAGTAGGGGAAACGGCTCGAACAGCCGATGCCGGAGACGAAGACGTAGTTCTCCTTGCGATGCTGGAGGTCCGGGAGAACCTTGCGCACGGCGGCGAGGATGGCGTAGTCGCCGCACCCCGGGCACCAGCGCACCTCCTGGTCGGTCGCGAAGTCCTTGGCGGTGTACTTGGGAAGTTCGATCTGCGTCATGGAAGTCTCGATTCGATCGTGGATCGGGCGGCCCGCGGCCGGCCGGATGGGTCGTGTTCTGCGAGCGGGTCAGCGCGCGGCGCACTCGACGTGCGGCTGAGGGAGCAGGCTTTCGATCTGGGCCACCAGTTCTGAAATGAGGAATGGCTTGCCCTGCACCTTGTTGATGCCGCGCGCGTTGACAAGGAAGCGATCGCGAATGATGCGGACGAGCTGACCCTTGTTGAGTTCGGGGACGACGATGGTCTTGAATCGCCTGATGATCTCGCCGAGGTCGGGCGGAAGCGGGTTGATGTGGCGGAGGTGGACCGTTCCGACCTTGTGTCCGCGCTTGAGCAGTCGCTCGGTGGCGGCGTGGAGAGAGCCGTAGGTTCCGCCCCAGCCGATGAGGAGCAGATCTCCGCTCTTTTCGCCCTGGATTTCGGTGGGGGGAATGTCCTGTGCAACCTTCTCGACCTTGGCCTGGCGCAGATCGACCATGCGCTGGTGGTTCATCGGGTCGTAACTGACGTTGCCGGTGTTCTGGGCCTTTTCGAGTCCGCCGACGCGGTGTTCGAGTTTCGGCGTTCCGGGGATGGCCCACGGGCGCGCGAGGTTCTCGTTGCGGAGGTAGGGCCAGTAGACGTTGTTGCCTTCGCCCTCCGCCTCGTCGCTGTGCGCGTTGAACTCGGTGGCGTGGCGAACCTCGATGGGCTTGAGTTGGTTCATCCTGGGAAGCAGCCAGGGCTCGGCGCCGTTGGCGATGTAGCCGTCGGTGAGGAGCATGACCGGAGTCATGTACTTCGTCGCAAGGCGGATGGCCTCGACGGCAGCGTCGAAGCAGTCGCCGGGGCTGCGCGCCGCGATCACGATGCAGGGACACTCGCTGTTGCGGCCGTACACCGCCTGAAGGAGGTCGGCCTGCTCGGTCTTGGTGGGCAGTCCCGTGCTCGGGCCGCCGCGCTGAACGTTGATGACGACGATCGGCAGTTCGGTCATGACCGCCAGGCCGATGCCTTCGCCCTTGAGCGCAATGCCGGGGCCGGATGAGCCGGTGACGGCGATGTCGCCGACGAAGGAAGCGCCGATGGCGGCGCAGACCGCGGCGATCTCATCCTCCAACTGCAGCGTCTTGACGTGGTAGTTCTTGTAAGCGCTCAGGAAGTGGAGGATGTCCGAGGCGGGGGTGATGGGGTAGCCGGCGTAGGTGAGCGTCTTCTTCGCCAGTCGAGCGCCCGCGATGAGGCCCAGCGCCGTCGCCTCGTTGCCCGAGATCTGCCGGTACTTGCCCGGCGCGAGTTTGGCCCTGGGAACGATGTAGCGACTCTGGAACATCTCCGCCGTCTCGCCCATGTAGTAGCCGGCCTTGAGGGCGCGGATGTTGAGGTCGGCGAGTTCGGGCTGGTTCTTCTTCTTGGCGAAGAGGTCGGTGAGATGCTTGATGGTGGGCTCGAGGGAGCGGTCAAAGAGCCAGTACACGATGCCGAGCGTGTACATGTTCTTGGCGCGGCCGATGGCCTTGGCGCCCATGCCGGTCTCGGCGAGGGACTCCTCGCAGAGGCGCGAGATGGGGATCTTGTAGAGTTTGTAGTCCTTGAGCGAGCCGTCCTCGAGGGGGTTGCGCTCGTAGCCCGCCTTCTTGAGGTTGTTGTTGTTGAACGCGTCCTCGTTGACGATGAGGACGCCGCCCGCTTTGAGGTCGGCAAGGTTGGTCTTGAGTCCCGCGGGGTTCATTGCCACGAGGACGTCCACCTTGTCGCCCGGGGTGTAGATCTCGGTGCTCGCGAAGTTGACCTGGAATCCGGAGACGCCCGGCAGCGTGCCCGCCGGGGCGCGGATTTCGGCAGGGAAGTCGGGAAAGGTCGCCACGTCATTGCCGTAGATCGCCGAAGTCGTCGTGAACTCGCCGCCGGTCAATTGCATGCCGTCGCCCGAGTCGCCGCAGAACCGGATGACGGCGCCTTCGAGGGTTTCCGTGGAGTGCTTCTGGTCAACGGCCGACACTGGCGTGTTCATGTGAGGCAGCGTCCTTTTCCGCGCGAGAGAATGTGGCAATGGCGGGCCATCAATGCACGCGGACGGCGCGCGACTGACTCGCCAGCGGCGGCGCCGTCCCTTTGCCGGGCCTTCGGCCCGGACAGCTGCAAACTATAGGATGGAGCATCGGCGATATGAAAGCAGGTCAACACCCGAGAGCCGCGATAACCCCCGCGGGGACGGGGCGGCTCCGGGAGGGCGCCATGTCGCTCACCGCACCGCGGCACCGGGCTGGGCCTCCTCCCACGCCCGCCGCATCTCCTCGGCCGACAAGGGCGCCCGCGACTGCATCATGAGGACGAAGCAGTCGAAGAGATACGCCGCGTCGTGCGGGCCGGGAGAGGCCTCGGGATGGTACTGCACGGCGAAGATCGGCTTGCTCCGGTGTCGGAAGCCCGCCAAGGTCCCGTCGTTGAGGTTCACGTGCGTCGGCTCGCAGTCGGCACCCTCCATCGACGCCGTCTCCACGGCAAACCCGTGGTTCTGACTGGTGATCTCGACGTGCCCGGTGAGGAGGTTCCTGACGGGCTGGTTGGCGCCGCGGTGGCCGAACTTGAGTTTGTACGTCTTCGCTCCCAGCGCCAGGCAGAGGAGTTGATGGCCGAGGCAGATGCCAAACGTCGGCACCTCGCCGGCGATCTCGCGCAGCGTGGCGATCGTCGCGTCCACCGCGGCCGGGTCTCCCGGGCCGTTGCTCACGAACAGGCCGTCGGGCTTGAGTCGGCGGATGGCGTCGGCGGAGGCGTCGTGCGGGAGGACCATCACCTCGCAACCTCGCTCGGCGAGATGCCTGAGGATGTTGAGTTTCGCGCCGCAGTCGAGGGCCGCGACGCGGAACCGCTTCGCCGGTTCGTCGCGGCCCGAGGCTTCGTCCGTGAGTTCCGCCCAGACGCCGAGATCCTCGCTCCAGCCGTAGGGTCGCGCGACGCTGACGCCCGTGACAAGGTTGGCGCCGGCCATGCGGGGGCCGGATCGGGCCAGCGCGACGAGTTGTTCGTCGGTGAGCGATCCGTCCGCGCTCAGCACGCCGCGCATCGCGCCCTCGATCCGCAGGCGGCGCGTCAGGGCGCGGGTGTCAATCCCCTCGATGCCGGGAACGCCGGCGCGGGCCAGCCAGGTCGAGAGGTCGATCGTCGCCCGGTGGTTGCTCATCACGCGGCTGAGTTCGCGCACGACGAACCCGGCGACCTGAACGGACTTCGACTCCATGTCCTCCTCATTGACGCCGTAGTTGCCGATGAGCGGAGCGGTCATCGTCAGAATCTGCCCGGCGTAGGAGGGATCGGTCAGGGCTTCCTGGTAGCCGGTCATGGCCGTATTGAAGACGACCTCCCCCGCAGCGGTCAGCGGCCGGCCCTTCGCCTCCGCGAGCGCGCCGAAGGCACGCCCGTGGAACACGCTGCCATCCTCGAGGGCGAGGCGGGCGGCGGGGCGATCCGTCGAAGTTGAGTCGATCGGGGAACTCATGGGGTCTCCGGGTGATTGAAGGCGGGCGATCCCCCGCGGGCCAATTCGAGGTGCTACATCTCCAGGCGCCCGATGAGTTCGGCGACGTCGGCGCATCCCTGCCCCTCGACCCACCGCGCCAGTCCACTGACGACCCGGAGCGGCAGGCGCGGGTCAACGAACAGCGCGGTGCCCATGCCGACGGCCGTCGCGCCGGCGAGGATGAACTCCGCCGCATCCTCCCAGCGCATCACGCCGCCGAGGCCGATGATCGGCACTCCGGCGTCGCGCGCCACGCGGCGATACACCTCGTGGACCAGGCGCACGGCGATGGGATGGATGCCCGGCCCGCTGTAGCCCGCCGTGCCGTTGGCGATGCGAGGCCGTCGCGTGTGTACGTCGATCGCCAGCGCCGTGAACGTGTTGATGAGCGTGAGCGCATCGGCGCCGGCCTCGACCGCTGCGGCCGCGAGTTTGACGATCGCCGACGCGTTGGGGCTGAGTTTGACGATCAGTTTCGAGCGTGTGACGGCCGGTCGCACTTCCGCCAGCAGCGCGCGAAGAGATGCGGGATCGTCGCCGAAGATCAGGCCGTCTGCCGTGTTCGGGCAACTCACGTTCAGTTCAATTGCGGGCAGGTGAGGCGAGGCGTCGAAGGCCGCCGCGATCTTCACATAGTCGGCGATGCTGTTGCCGGCGACGGAGCCGATGACGACGGCGGGGCAGGCCGCCGCGCGCGGCAGCGCCTCGCGCACAAAGGCGTCCAGGCCCATGTTCGCCAGGCCGATGGCGTTGAGCAGGCCCGCGGGCGCATCGAGGATCCGCCAGGGGCGATTGCCCTCGCGCGCCTCGACCGTAATGGACTTGGTGACGACCGCGCCGATCCGCGAGAGGTCGAGCACATCGGCCATTTCATCGACGTAGCCGCACGTCCCCGCCGCGAGAATGACGGGATTGCGCAGCGGCACGCCGCACAGGTTCGTCGCCAGGGATGGGTGGGTCGCATCGGCCATGCGTCGGCGGTCGGCACCATGGTAGTGCCGACCGGAGCCCGCCGCCCGCCGGTTTGCCGCCGGTTCACACCGACACGCCGGCGACGTAGCCGCTCGACCACGCCCACTGGAAGTTGTAGCCGCCGATGCGCCCGTCCACGTCGCAGATCTCCCCGCACAGAAACAGCCCGGGGCAGCAGCGCGACTCCATCGTGGCGAGGTTGAGTTCGCGCAGGGGCACTCCGCCTGCGGTGACTTCCGCGACGTTGAATCCGCGATCGCCGGTAACGGGCAGTGGCATCTCGGCAATGACGCGCGCCAGCCGGCGTCGCGCCTCGCGCGGCAGGCGGCTGATCGGCGTAGCCGCCTCGACGCCCGCCTCGCCGCACAGCGCCCGGGCGAGGCGCTCCGCCAGCCGCTCGCGGAGGACGGCGAGAACGCTCCGATCATCGCGAGCCTGAAGCCACCGGTCCAGGGACTCGAAGGTCTCGCCGGGTAGCCAGTTGATGACGAGGGTCGTCCCCGCGTCATCGGCGCGCGCGTCGAGAAAGTAGCGGCTGATGTCCAGCACGCAGGGGCCCGAAAGGCCGAAGTGCGTGCAGAGCATCGAGCCGGTGAAGGAGACGATGCGTCGGCCCGCAGCCGAGCGGACTTCAAGCGCCGCGTTGAGCGTCACGCCGCTGAGCGCTCGAACGAAGTGATCCGGCGGGAGGGCGAGTGGAACGAGGGCCGGGAGGATGCGCGGCGTGAGCGAATGGCCCATGCTCCGCGCGAGTTCGTACCCGCGCCCGTCGGAACCGGACTTGGGCAGGCTCCGACCGCCGGTGGCGAGCACGATGCGCGCCGCCCGCACATCCCCTCTTGCGGTGTCGAGAATGAATTCGGCGCCGTCGCGTCTCAGACGTTCGACTCGGCACGATTCGATGACCTCGACGCCCACGCCCTGTACTTCCCGGCGGAGCGCTTCGAGGACCGTCGCGGCGTCATCGCTGACGGGAAAGAGCTTTCCCGTCTCTTCCCGTTTGAGAACGACGCCGATTTGCGAAAAAAATGTGACCGTCTCCTCGGCGGTGAACCGTTGCAGAACCTTGCGAATTGCGTTCGGAGTTGATCCGGCGAACTCCCGTTCGGAGACGAAGTCGTGCGTGACGTTGCAGCGGCCGCCGCCGGAGACGAGGATCTTGGCGCCGAGCCTTGCGGCGCCGTCGAGAATGAGTATGCGTCGCGCTCTCGAGTCGCGCGAGTTTACCCGGCCTGCCCAGATTGCCGACATCAAGCCTGCCGCACCTCCTCCCACGATCACGACATCCGCGCGGATCATGCGCAGAGCATAGTCCCGCCAGCGAGTACCTCGTCGCACGCGTCCACTTCGCGCCGCGGCGCGCAGACTGCCGGCGCGCGCCTTGCCTGTGACCGTTGAGCAGGAACAATCACCCGCCTTCGATCCGGGGGTTTACCCGATGCGACTCCTTCGCATCGGGCCGGAAGCGCCGGTAGCGCCTGTCGGGCGCTCTTCCAGGTGAAGACCGTTGCCGTTCGCGGCGCCGCCGGCGCCGCGCGGCTCTGACAAAACGCATTGTCCGCACACACGGGTCCGATGCAAACGGACTCGCGCAGGCAACGCGAAGCGCCTCGCCCATGCAGCGAGGACACAACTTGAAGCGCCAGCGCGCTTCAAAACAGGGGGAACCGGATGACGATCCATTTTTCGTGGACCGCCGTGATCGCTGCAGCAATCATCGGAGGCGGTGGTGCCATCTCACCGGGACAAGTCACTGATGGATACGCCCAGTGGCGCGGCGCCTCACTCACTGCTGTTGAGAGCGGCAAGGAAGGCCATCCCGCCAACTGCGTCTGGCTTCGCCGTTTCGATCCTCCCAGGCGCGAACTTCTCATCTCCCTGCTCCCGGTGGGCGAACTCTGGTCCATCTGGACGCCGGGTCTGGGCGTGCTTCGCCTTCCCGTCGATCTGCCCCTCTACCTCACGACCGAGTGCAGCGTGCAGACGAAGGTGACGGTCCAGCCCTACGGCTTTTCCATCAACTACACGGTCAGCAACCGCACCGGCGTGGAGCAGCCCCTGCCCACGCTCCAGGTGCCCGGCCACGCGCTCGGCAGCGCCATCGAGCATCTCGATCATCGCGTCGGGAGTGTCTGGGAGGCGTTTGACGCCGGCAACGGCGAGCAGTTCTCCTCCCGCAAGGCGCCCTACCCCGAGTCGCTCTACTCACCGGTCATCATCATTCGCGACGGGCGCTTCGCGCTGGGGGCCTCGCTCGAGTACGACGTCTTGCGCTATCGGCACCAGGTGCGCACGCACGTCTACCGCGGTTCGCTGAGCAGCCCGTACGGCACGCACTGGACGACGCGGTTCTACCTCGACGGGACGCTGCCCCACGGCGCCTCCCGCACCTACGTCATCAACGTCTGGTACAACGAGCCGCAGGACTGGATTCATACCATGCGGCCCTATCGCAAGTTCCTCGAGTCGGAGTACGGCCAGGTCCGCTACCAGCAGGACATGCGCCCGGTCTACCTCGTGCAACTTGGAGACACCCGCCGCCTCGCCGGCGACAATCGCCGCGGATTCAATGGTCAGCGCGCCGACATGTTCGGCTTCCGCAACGACGTCACCAACATCATCAACACGTGCCTCGACGGCGGATACCGCCGCGCCATGGTGCGAACCTGCGCCGGGGTCTACTACGTCAACCGGCAGAACAACTTCCCCCCGCAGATCATGACCGAATGGACGCCGCCAATGCTCCTCACCGGGCACGAGTGGAAGCGCCTCGGCGCCGCCGGCATCGACCTCCTCTTCTGGTGGGGACGAAGCGGCCAGATCGCCGAACGCTGGGACGACGACGTTCTCGACCACTTCGATCCCACGAATCCCGAGCATGCGGCGCGCATGCTTCGCGAATGGACCGGCGCGATCAATGTCGGGGCGTCCGGGCTGGGGCTTGACAAGTTCACCCAACTCATGCCGTGGGAGGCCTTCCCCTGGCTGGAGACGCTGTTTGCCCTCAAGCCCGACGCCCGCTTCGTCGCCGAGCCCGCCGCCTACGACATCCTCAACATCAACCTCCCTACTTTCCTCTACTCCGAGGACGTGCGCGATCAACCGCACCTGCTCGCGGACTTTCTCGTGCCCGGCCGGGAGATGTGGGTCGAACTCGGCGGCGAGGATGTTGACCTGACGCGCGCGATTGAACTGATCTTCAACGGCTACACAATCGTCGCCAACACGGAGCTGTTCGATGCCGAGGACCTGATGGAGGCCGTTCGCCGCGCCCAGGGCTGCGGCAACGCCCCCGGACCGTAGCCGCACCGGTTGATCTCCTGCGAGTTACGGCTCGGTCCACGCCCTGGGGATCGGCGCTTCAATCACGACGCCGTCGAGGGCAAGGCGCCACGCGTGCAGCCCGAAGCGGCCCGGCCATGCCTGGCCTTCGTAGAGCGGATCGCCGCGCAGGGGATGGCCGAGATGCGCCAGCCCGGCACGAATCTGGTGTCGCCGGCCGGGACCGATGATCTCGACCTCCAGCAGCGTATGACCATCCAGACTTCGCAGCGCGCGCCACCGGCACCGGCCGCGCTGCGCCTCGTCGCCGCGCGGCGATACGAGGATCTTCTTTGAGCGCCGGTGACGCGACCGGAAGAACAAGTCGAACGACCCATCGCCGATCTCCCCCTGCGCCTGCGCGAGGTAGACCTTTGACAACCCCCGTCGCCTGCCCTGCACCATGGCGCGCAGGCGTTCGAGCGCCTCGACCGAGCGCGCCGCCAGCACGCAGCCGGACGTGAGTTGGTCGAGGCGGTGCGCCAGGCCGCCTTCCGGCAGTTCGCGCTGATCAGGCCGCTGTCGGACGAGCCACTCCTCGAGGACCGGCGCGGCCTCGGCCGCCCTCTCGTCCTCGCAACCTCCCTCAATCGCTCGCCCTCCCGCGCGCACGCAATGCCACCCGCCGGGCTTGTTGACAACGAGCCACTCGCTGGTTTCGTGAAGGACGACGGGTTGGTCGGAGGGGGAGTCCGGCATGGTCGCGGCCTGCCCGATTATCGCGGGCCGCGCTCGTCCTGCCCGGTCGTGCGGATGAACGGGCGCCGGGGCGGCGGTATGCTCATGGCATGAGCCGGCGGCTATTGAGCCTGGGTGAGGCGATCGAGTGCATCGAGGATCGCTGGATCGGTCTTCGCCGGCCCCACCCGCAGCGCCTCTTCCGCGGCGGCGCTCACCCCTCGAACTCGCTCGCTGCGCCCTTCCGCGTCGATCAGCCAGCGACCGACTACTGCCCGCGCTGCGGTTCCTCGGTGGGCGGAGGTGAGTTCATCGAGGGCGCCGGGTGCGGCTCCTGCCGGCGACGGCGGCACCCATGGGAGCGCCTCGTCCGTCTCGGCCGCTTCGAGGGCGACCTGCGCGAGTGGATTCACGAGATCAAGTTCAACGCCTGGGACGCGATGGGCGTCGAACTCGGCCGCATCCTCGGCGGTCGCCTTCACGAGGCCGGCGTCGAGGCCGATGCGATCGTGCCCGTGCCCGTTTCACCGTGGCGGCGGTGGCGGCGCGGCATCGACCACACGCGCACAATTGCCGGCGGCGTTGCATCGGTCCTTCGCCTGCCCGTGGTCGGCGCCATGAAGCGCCGGGGCCGTCCGCCGCAGCGAGCCGTCCCCGCCTCGCAGCGGCGCGACAACGTGCGCGGCGCCTTCTCGATGCGCCGCTGGCACGGGCTGGACGGTTGCCGGATCATCCTCATCGACGACGTGACGACAACGCGCGCGACGCTCACCGAAGCCTGCAACACTCTCCGCGCCGCCGGCGTCGATTCGATCATCGCCGCCGTTCTGGCCGTCACGGAGGCCTCGCGTGCGCGGCCCGCCTCGGCTGCGGCGGACGCCTGCGGTGAACCCCTCATTGAAGTGAAGGGCGATGGCGTGCCCGCGGCGCCTCCGATACCATCGCCGTCAACGGCGGCGCCGCCCTCGCCCCGTTCGGGAGTTTCGCCATGACATCAGAACGCCTCCCGCCCGAGCCGCTGATCGAACCGGAAGTGGCCGAGCCGATCGAGCGCGAGGATCGCGCTGCCGCCCGACTCCACGAGCAGGCCACGCGCCGTCAGAGCCAAGCCGCGGAGAAGCCGGTGAGTTTCGGCCGGCAGATGCTCCAACTCGTCCTCATCCCCGCGCTGATCGTCGGCGGGATCTTCGCCGTCTGGCTCATCGTCATCTCCCTTGGCGGGCAGGCGCAAAGCCTCGAGCACATCCTTAACCGCCTGAGCACCACCGGCGGCGCGCTCCCCGCCGATCAGGAACGCGCCCGCGCCGCCCTGAGCCTGCTCAGCGCCATCGAAGACGCGACGGGGCAGTACGGCACGCCGCTCACCCCGGAGGACCGCGCCAAACTCGTCGAGCAACTCCCCGCGATCGCGCGCCTGCACCGCGGCGGACACGAAGAACTCTGCCGGGCCATCATGGGCACGCTCGGCCTGCTCGCCGAGCCGGCGACGGTTCCCGTCTTTGCCGAGTTCCTCGAGTCCTCCAGCGAGACGGACTGGTTCGCGGCCGTCTCAGGCCTGCACGGCTGGCGCGGCGACATGACCGTGCTGCGCCCGCTCACGGCCGATCTGCTTAACGTCCTGCGCCGCGCGCCGCGGCCGCCGGCCAATCCGCGCGAGGACAGGCCGATTCACTCACTGGCCTCGATCACGATGTCGGTGCTCGCTGTCGTCGCCGACCCGGCCGACGCGGACGTGCGCGACGCCTTGAGTCGGGAGATGCAGGATTCAACCGGCGCCAACCGCGACCTCGCGTGGAACGCCGGCTGCGCGCTGGCGGTGCTGGGCGACGATCGCGGCCTGCCGGTGGTCCTCTCGCTGCTCGATCGCGCCTGGCTGGCCGAGCAGTGGTACGACCCGCGAAGCCCGGAGCGCGGCCGCCTCGACCGCGCCTCGCAGCGCAAGATCATCGCCAGCACGATCAACGTCATCGTCGGCTTCGACCCGAGACTCGAAGGCTTCGCCGTGCGCATCGAGGATGAACGGGTGTGGGCGATGATCGGGCAGATCGCTGACACCGACCCCGACGCGGAAATCCGAACCCTCGCGAAAGCAGCGCTGACGGCCCGCGAGGCGCAGGGCGGGGCGGATCGGTGATCGCGGCGGACTGACTCACGCGGCTCTCTCCGGGGGAGCGGATCAAGCCGCCGACTGAGTTACAGTCCAGTGTTCTGCTCCGATTCTCGCGCGACTCCTGCGCCTCTTCGCGGCCGTTGATCTTTCACGCGCGAGACGCCCATGCTCCGTGGCAATGCCTGAGGGAGTCCACGGCCGCAGCACTGGCCTGCCAGACGATCGCTGCGCTATCTCTCCAAAGCCAGGTCCGCGGCGAGCGAGCCCGTTCCCCGACGGGCGAGAACCGTCTCGATGACACCTGCGCAGGGGCCTTCGGCCTGCTCGAGGCGGCGCTGCTCGCGGAAGGCGCCCATGACGTCATCGAGGCGCGCGCCGGGCGGCCGGATGGTCCGCGGCGCCGGTGTCGGCTCTCCGGCCTCGCGAGCGCCGTTTCTGCTGGGCCTCTCATTCGTCTCACGTTCAGTGTCGTCGGTTTGCGCCGGCGTGCAGGGCACCTCGACGGGGCGCGCTGCGGCGCTCAGATGCGTCTCGTGCGATTGAGTGGACAATGGACCATCTCCCTTTCTCCGGTTCGTCGAGTTCAGCGCGGATTCCCGCGAAGCGATGCCGGCCCGTCCTCCCCTCACGGCGGACAGGCCTGAACCCGCGGCGCACAACGCGAGACGATCTCGGTCGTCGCCGTCGTGACAACGGGAACCCGGCGCTGAACTCAGGTTTTCTCCGATCCTCCAGCCGAACATGGCTTCCCCGACGGGGAGCATGGCCGACGCCGCAGCGGGGCGGCAAGTCCGTTTATCGACCGGAGCCGCTGCGGAGCATCATGCGAAATCCTCATGAAGCGCGGCAATGGGCCTCGCTTGGGGGTTTACCCTCGACACGGCATTCGGCGCAGCGCGAACGCGGTGGATCGCGTGTGGATGAACTGCGGCTAGGATGGTGCATGAACGCCGACGCTCTCGTCGCCTCGCTGATTCGATTCCCGGCCATTCTGCGAGCGCTGATTGCGCCGCTCGACGATGCGACGCTGCGGCGGCGCGGCGGCGCGGAGGGGACTTCATGGTCCATCCTGGAGATTCTCTGTCACCTCGCCGACGAAGAGGTTGAGGACTTTCGTCCGCGACTCGAACTCACCCTGCGCGATCCGGCCGCGGACTGGCCGAAGATCGATCCCGAGGGCGCCGCTCGAACGAGGCGCTACCAGGAGCAGGATCCGCGCCACGCGCTGGAGCGATTCACCGCAGCCCGCGCGGCGAACGTGGAGTGGCTGACGTCGCTGACCGCGGTGAACTGGTTGCAGGCCGTCGAGCACCCGCGTCTCGGCTCGCTGCGCGCCGGGGATCTGCTCGCTTCCTGGGCGGCTCACGATCTGCTCCATCTGCGCCAGATCACCAAGCGCCTCTACGAGTCGGCGGGCGCCGCGGCGGGAGAGTTCGACACGGGCTATGCCGGGGCCTGGACGGCCTGATGCCCCGAGGGGCCGATGCAACCGGATCGGGGAAGCACCCTAAAAGAGATGCGCCGGTCTGTTTATGGTGAGTTGCACGCTGTTTTTGGTGTCAAAATGGGAGGTTGGAGTGGAGAGGCCCTCCTCGATGTGCTATGAATACGGGTGTGATTGAGAACCAATCTCAATTGCCGAATGAAGGAGCAGTCCCTCCCATGATCGTTCCGGTCCCCCCAGCCGCACCCGCCGCCGACCCGGCCGCGCCCCCGGCCTGCATCAGCCTGACGCAACTCGGGCGCGGTCAGTGCGCCACCTTTTACAAGGCGGACCTGCGCTGCGAGGACTGCGACATGCTCAACGCGATGGGCATGACGGATCGCTGTCAACTCAAGATCTGCAAGATCGGCGACCCGTGGATTGTGCAGGTGAAGTCCACGCGCATCGGTCTTTCCAAGCGCCTGGCGCAGCGCATCTTCGTGCTGCCGCCGTCGATCCGTCCGTAGCATGACGCGCCTCAGCCCGGACAGCGCGAGGGCCGCCGTCCCAGCCGCGCCTGGCGCGGGCCGGCGAAGCGCGGCCGAGGCGCCCAGGCGCATCGCACTCTTCGGCAACCCCAACACGGGCAAGACGACGCTCTTCAACCGCCTGTGCGGCCTGCGGGCCAAGACGGCCAACTTCCCCGGCATCACCGCCGAGGCGCGCGTCGGGCACTGCGCCGCCGAAGCGCGCGGCGGAGCGTCCTTCGAGATCATCGACCTGCCCGGAGTCTACCGCCTGGCGCTCGACGTGCCGGAATCGCGCGTCGGGCGCGACCTCATGGAGGGCAGCGCGCTCTACCAGCGGCCCCATGCCGTGCTCATCGTCGTGGACGCCACCAACCTCGCGCGCAATCTCTTCCTCGTGGGCGAACTGCTGGCGCACGGGCTGCCGACCGTCGTCGCCCTCAACATGACCGACCTCGCCCAGCGCAAGGGATTGACGATCGACGCCGCGCAACTCGCGCGGCACATCGGCTGCCCCGTCGTCGCGACCGTGGCGCGCAAGGGGACGGGCATTTCCGAGATCAAGCAGGCGCTCAACCGCGAGATCGATCACTTCGAGGCGGCGGCGGCCGGTGTCGCTCCGTCTGTGGCGCAGAGCATGAAGGCGATCGCTGCTGATCCGGCGCGCCTCGAAGCGTGGGCCGATCACGCCGTCGCGTCGAGCGTGGGCGGGGATGCGGCCGTCGGCGCCGCCAGCGACACGTTCACGGAGCGCCTCGACAAGGCCTTTACTCATCCGATTCTCGGGCTGCTCATCTTCGCCGCGGTGATGGCGGGTCTCTTCACGGTCATCTTCCAGATGGCCACGATTCCGATGGACATCATCGAGCGCGTCTTCGGGGCGCTGTCGGAGTGGACGGCCGCGGCCCTGCCCGCCGGGGCGATCAACGATCTTCTCGCGCAGGGGATCATCGGCGGCGTGGGCGCGACGGTGGTCTTCCTCCCCCAGATCTGCCTGCTCTTTTTTCTCATCAGTCTGCTCGAGGACACAGGCTATCTCGCGCGTGCGGCGTTCGTGATGGACCGGATCATGTGCCGCTTCGGTCTGCCGGGGCAGGCGTTTGTGCCCCTGCTTTCCAGCCACGCCTGCGCCCTGCCCGGCATCATGTCCACGAAACTGATTCCGGATCGACACGACCGGCTGGCGACGATCCTCGTGGCGCCGTTCATGAGTTGCTCGGCCCGCGTGCCGGTGTACGTTCTCCTGACGAGCATGCTGTTTCGAGACCGGCCGTGGCTGGCGGGTCTGGCGTTCTTCGGATGCTACCTGCTCGGCGCGGGCGCGGGGCTGGTGAGCGCGCTGATCGCGCGTCGCACGATTCTGCGCGGCCGCTCGCGGCCGATGGTCCTGGAACTGCCCTCCTACAAGTTGCCGGCGCTGCGCACGGCGTTGTGGGCGACGATTGACCGCGGTGTTGTCTTTCTGAAGAACGCGGGCACGATCATTCTTGCCATCTGCATCGTGCTCTGGTGGCTGAGCGCCTATCCGGTGGCGGATCCCCCGCCGGAGGCGGTGGCGCTGCGGCAGGAGGCAGCGCAGGTCGCGCCGCTCGACGAGGCGCGCGCCGGCGAGTTGAGGGCGCAGGCGGAGGCGCTGGAATCGAGCCACGCCACGCGGCAGAGTTACGCCGGCCGCCTCGGCCGCCTCGCGCAGCCGGTCTTCGCGCCGCTGGGCTATGACTGGCAACTGACCATCGGAGTGATGACGAGTTTCGCGGCGCGCGAGGTCTTCGTTTCGACGATGGCCGTGCTCCTCACCGGAGATCCGGAGGCCGACGTGGCCGAAGACCCCGGACTCATCGACCGTATCCGCGCCGCGAGGCGCGACGACGGAGCGACGCCCGTCTTCACCCCCGCGACGAGCGCCAGCCTGCTCGTTTTCTTCGTGCTCGCGATGCAGTGCCTTCCGACGCTGGCGGTGACGCGGCGCGAGACGGGCAGTTGGAAGTGGGCGGGGCTGCAACTGGCGTACATGTCGGGCGTGGCGTGGATCGCGGCCCTGCTGACCTTTCAGAGTCTGCGCGCCCTGGGGGTGTCGTGATGCCCGGTCTGCCGCTGGATGACTGGCAGTTCTACGTCGTGAGTGCGGCGTTCCTCACGGCGGTGTGGCTCATCGCGCGCCCGCTGCTGCCGCGCCGCAACGCCTCGGGAGGATGTCCGAACTGTGCTTCCTCAGCGCCCAAGCGGCCGCGCAAGACCGGCCTGACCGTCGAGGGCAAGCACCTCTGAAGCGGGCGGTCCAGTGCTCGTGCCGTCAGGTTGATCGACGCTGATCCCGGCGGATGCGATCGACAATGCCGGGCAGATCGCGGCGAATGTGGCCGAAGAACCGCTTCAGCCCGGTGCAGAGGTAGTTCAGCCCCGCCTCGCCGCTGGGGGTGCGAATGAAGCGATTCTTCGGGCACTCACCCCAGCACAGTTGAAGGTGAGGGCACCCGCGGCAGTAGGCGGGCAGCGTGTCGCGCTTCGCGTAGCCGAATCGCTGCTGGCACTCGCTGTAGGCCATCTCGCCCCAGTGCGTGGCGTGGATGCTGCCGAGGCGGAAGGCGTCGTAGACGAAGTGATCGCAGCAATAGACGTCGCCGTTGTGCTCGATGGCGAGCGCCTTGCCGCAGAACTCCGCCGTGATGCACTTCTGCGCCGGCAGTCCGAGCGATTGGGCGATCGCGGTCTCGAAGAGATCGATGTGGACCGCGCCGTAGTCGCGCTTGAGCCACGCGTCCCAGATCTCGCAGAGGAAACTGCCCCAGTCGGCCGGATCGACGGACCAGTCGGTGACGATCGAATCGGGTGCGCCCGGCCGGGCGCGCGGCGTGTTCACGATGGGCAGGTCTTCGGGGCGCCAGTTCGCGGGGGCCGACTCCCGGAAGTCCGCCGGCTCGACGCAGGCGATGAACTGGATGATCGCCGGGCGGACGCTGTCGGCCAGGAAGCGATACACCTCCCGCGGCCGCTGAACGCTTTCGCGGTTGACGACGCACATCGCGTTGAAGGGCACGCCGCGCGTCCGGAGCCGCTGCACGGCGGCCATCACCTTCGCATGCGTCGGCTGCCCGCCGCGCGTGATGCGGTGGCGGTCGTGCAGGTGCGCCGGGCCGTCAACGCTCAGGCCGACGAGGAAACGGCGCTCCTTGAGGAAGTCAACCCACTCGTCGTCGAGGAGTGTGCCGTTCGTCTGGAGATCGTTCTCGATGCGCTGAAAGGGGCGGCGCCAGCGGTCCTGAAGTTCGACGACTCGGCGAAAGAAGTCCAGTCCGAGGAGCGTCGGCTCGCCTCCCTGCCAGGAGAAGATCACCTCCTCGCCGTTCTGCGCCTCGATGTACTGGCGGATGTGCTCCTCGAGGGTCTCGTCGCTCATGCGCGGCAGGCGCGGCTGGTGGAGGAGATCGGCCTTGTGGAGGTAGTAGCAGTACGTGCAGTCGAGATTGCACGCCGCACCGACGGGCTTGACCATCGCATGAAAGCAGTGGGTCGAGCCGCGGTCCTGGGGAAGGCTGAAGGCGGGCCGCTGCGACATGACTCAAGCCTCCGGTCGAGTTCCCCCGGACGTCCACGGGGATCGTAGGCCGCCGCAGCGCCCCGTCGGGAGGCGACCGATGCGCTCGCCCTGTTGCGGCGGCGCAGCGCTGGAGTCCGCGAGGTTATCCGAACGGGCAGTTTCTGCATGAAGTGTGCTTCCCGGGGTGCCGATACAAAATGGCGGTCCCGCCGCCCGCCGCTCCTCTCCATCCCGCCTGGCTCGTCGCCCAGGGCAGGCGCGGCGCCGGGGGACTGGGAGCGGCCCTGCCTTTCGACCACTTCGCTGAACCCGCGCGAGCCTTGCCAGATCGACCATGATCGTCGAGATTGGGAGCCGGCCGTGGAGATGCATGGACACATCACAATCCTGTGGCGCCTCACGGCCGTGGAGCGCCGCCCATGAGGGTCCGGAGAGTGAACATTCTCCTGGTTGAAGACGATCCGGCGTACGAAGGCCTCTTTCGCTGCATGCTCAGCAAGGCCGGGGTGGATTTCCGCCTCTGGCACGCAACCTCCGCCGCCGCCGCTGTGGAAGCGCTCGACGGGCGGGCGTGCGACGTCGTCATCCTCGATCTCACCCTTCCGGACAGTTCCGGCCTGGACACGGTGCGGACGGTGGCCCGGGCCGCACGCGACATCCCCATCGTCGTGCTCACCGGCGCGGAAGATGAGCGGCTGGCCCTTGAGGCCATGCGCTGCGGCGCGCAGGACTACCTGAACAAGCGCGAAGTCAACGGCACGCTGCTGGCGCGCTGCATCCGCTACGCCGTCGAGCGCCGCAAGGCGCAACTCGCCACGCGCGAGCGGCGTCACCTGCAGGAAGTCGTGCACGCCATGGAACGGGTGCTCGCGGTCGTCGGCCACGAGTTGCGCACGCCGCTCGCCGCGCTCCGCGTCACCACCGAGTTCCTCCTGACGCCTGAAGCGAAGGAAACGGCGGAATGGGACATTTTTCTCAAGTCGATCCACAGCGAAGTGACGCGCATGGCCGAACTCGTCAACAACCTCCTCGAAGCGGCCCGGCTCAACAGCGGGCGCTCCTCCTGGCACTGGTCCACCGTTCACCTCAACAACGTCTGCGACGAGGCGTTCAACGTCATCCGCCCGCTCATCGCCCACGCGCAGGTTGGCCTGCGACTCGAGATGGACGATGCGCCGCTGCTGATGCGAGGCGATGCGGACGCCATCCGCCGGCTGATTCTCAATCTCGTGACCAACTCCGCCAAGTTCACCCACGAAGGCTACATCTGTCTGCGCGCCCGGGCGCTCGTCGAGGAGGGTCTGAACTGGATCGAGATTGAAGTGGAGGACACCGGCCACGGCATCTCCGACTCGATGCTCGGCAAACTCGGCAACGCGTTCGTGCTCAGTTCCGGCGCCCTCGGCTCGGACTATGTCAAGGGCACGGGGCTTGGCCTGACGATCTGCAAGGCGATCGTGGCGGCCCACGGCGGGCACCTGAGCGTCGCCTCCCAGCCCGGAGTCGGTTCGGTGTTCACGGCGCGGCTGCGGGCCGATCTGGAAGCGCCGGCGCCGCTGGCGGAGGACTCGCTGATCAGACTGGAGAGAGCGGCATGAAGACGATTCTTGTCATCGACGACATGGACCTGTTTCGCGAGCCCATCGCCGCCGCCCTGCGTGCGCGCGGCTTCGAGACGCTGACGGCCGGAGACGGGCACAGCGGCCTGCGCATCGCCCGCAACCACCGCCCCGACCTCGTCCTGCTCGACATGGCCATGCCGCAGATGGACGGTCTGGCGGTCCTCGCCGCCATGCGCGTCGATGCTCGACTCAAGAACCTCCCCGTCATCCTCCTCACCGCCGTCGCGGAACGCGACTACGTCGTGCGCGCGGCGAAGTTCGGCGTGAAGCACTACCTCCTCAAGACCCAGTTCTCCCTCGATCAACTCGTTGACCGGGTCCGGCAGGTTCTTGAGGAGTACGGCCGCGGCGAGTCCTCCGCCGACGAACAGTCGCCGATGGCCGCTCCGGCCGGCGCGGCGAGCGCTCCCGGCTCCCCGGCGGGCGCCACGGCGTCCGTTGCCACTTTCACCGCGGCCGCCTCGGGCGAACCGGCGCTTGAAGCGCCCGACTCCGCGGGCCCATCCGGCGATCCTCTGCAGCGCCTCAAGACGCTCAAGTCTCTGCTCACCCGGTCCGAGATGCTCGAGCGCCTCGACAGCGCCGGCGAGTTGCAGGGCCTCTCGCCCACCGTCTCGCACGTGCTCCGCCTCACCGAGAGTGCCGACAGCACGATGGAGGAGATCGCCCGCGTCATCAAGCAGGACTACGCCGTCGCGATCAAGATCCTCCGCCTCGCCAACTCCGTCGCCTATGGCCGCGGCCAGGCGATCGACACCGTGGACAAGGCCGTCGGGCGCCTCGGCCTCTCGCAGATCCGCCAGGCCATGCTCAACCTCAACGTGATGCACCGATTCACCTCCAGCGGGCAGTACGGGCGGATCAACGGCGGGCAGTTCTGGGAGCACTCGATCGGCGTGGGGATCATTGCGGCGCAGATCGCCCGCTGCCGATCCACGGAGGAGGCGGACCTCGCTTTCACCATGGGACTCGTCCACGACCTCGGCCGCCTCATGTTCGCCCAGGAACTCGGCGACGTCTATGAACAGGTTCTGGCCACGGCCGATGACCTCGGCCTGCCCCTCGAACTGGTCGAGTCGAAACTGCTCATCCTCAATCACGCCGAGGCGATGGACCGCCTTCTTCACGCGTGGAAGTTCCCCAAGGACTTCATCGACCCGATCGTCTTTCACCACCTCTCGGTGGAGAACATCCGGCACGTCGCGCCCAAGCGCCTCGTCGAAGTGGCGACGCTGGCGCTGGCGGACCGGCTGTGTCACGCGCTCGTCATCGGGCACAGCGGCAATCACGTGCTCTCTCCCTTTGACGAGTACTGCCAGGCGCTGCGCCTCGAGCCGCAGGTCATCGCGAACATCGAGGAGGTGGCGCTTCGCGAGACGCGCGACCTCAAACTCGCCCTCATGGCCGAGTCGAAGGACGGCGCCTGGACGGATGCGCGCGAGGAGTTGCATGAGGCGCTGGGCGGCCCGGTCCGGCCGCTGGTCGTCTGCGATCATCCCCGCACGGACGCGGTGCGCCTCTTCTGCGACCAGATCCGAGCCGCGGGCGAAGAGGCGCCGGACGTGGCCGTCGTGCACCTCACCAGCGAGGGCGCGTGGACGCGGCTGAGCCAGCGACTGCCGGAGATGGAAGCGCAGGAGGGAGTGCGGAACCTGCCGCTGATCATCATCGCCCCGCCGCAGGAGTCGGGACGGCGGATCGAAGCACCGCCGGGACGCCCGACGCAATTCCTTCATTCGCCCGTCGTGGTGGCGCGCCTCGTCGAGGCGCTGCGCCGGGCCGTGCGGCGGGAGCGGAGAGCCGCGGCGGCCTGACGACGGGCGCCCGCACTCATCCGCCGGCCGCGGCGCGCAGTCGATCCAGCACGCGCTGCGCATGGCCGCGGGCGCGCACGTTGTCAAACCGATCGATGACGCGGCCCTTCGGATCGATGACATAGGTCGTCCGCACCAGCCCTGTGTAGCGCCGGCCGTAGAGCGTCTTTTCGCGCCAGACGCCATAGCGGTCGCAGACCTTGGGCACTCCGTCGCGCCCCGGCACATCGGCGAGCAGGACCAGATTCAGGTTGTGCTTGTCCGCGAATCGGCAGTGGGAGGCGGCGTCGTCGGGCGAAACTCCCAGGATCGCCGCTCCAAGATCGGAAAACGCCCTCTTGAGCGCGGTGAACTCGATCGCCTCGAGCGTGCACGCGCTCGTGTCGTCCTGGGGGTAGAAGTAGAGAACGACGCTGCGGCCGCGAAACTCGCTCAGGCGGCGCCGCGTGCCGCGCTGGTCGGGCAGGACAAAGGCGGGCGCCTTCGCGCCTGGCTCGATGGGCTGTCGCGGCATGAAAGATCCTCTCGGCTGTGCGTCTGGGGGACCGCCATTGTACGTGTGGCGTGCAGGGCTGGCCGCTCCGGTATCCGGAACGCCGCGCGAACCGGAGGGCGCAGCGGCAATAACGGGCCCCGGCGGGGCGTTGTGCTTCTGACGCACGTGTCCGGGCGGCCTCGCGGAGTGCCGCCCTCTCCGGTGATTCAACAGCAGCCGAAAGGAGAAGGCCTATGTGGAAGATGTTGACCCTGTTGCTGGCGGCGCTGATGGCGCTGTCGGCCGCGCCGCAGGCGGCGCACGCCCAGCACGTCCGCTTCGCCGGCGTGGTGGAGGAAGTTCGCGACCATTCGATGGTCTTTCACACCGATCGCGGCTCCGTCGAGGTGCTCGTCACGCCCGACACCCGGCTGATCCGCAACGGCCAGCCGGCGCGACTCGCCGACTTCCAGCGCGGCGACCGGGCACACGTCGCGGCCGAGCGCACCCCCCGCGGTCTGGTCGGCCTGATGATTGAGGCGACCGATGCGATCCTGCTCCACGGCGTGATCAGCGAGGTCGGAGATCGCGGCATCGTGCTCCACACTGATCGCGGCGACGTCCACATCGCCGTCAACGAGCACACCCTCATCATCCGTGACGGGCAGCGCGTCCGCCTTGCCGACCTGCGGCGCGGAGACCGGGCGCGCGTCGAGGCGATCCCGGACGGCCACGGCGGCCTGCTGGCACGGTCGATCCACGCCCGCAGCGGGATGGACGCCATACTCATCGGCGGGACGATTGTCGAGGTCGGCCATGACTGGATCGTTCTGCGAACCGATCGCGGCGACGTGCGCATCGCCGTGACGGAGCGGACGGAGATCACGCGCAACGGTGCGCCGGCGCGCCTTGAGGATCTGCAGGTGCGCGACCAGGCGCGGGTGCAGGCGCGGTGGGAAGGCATGGGCCATGACCGCCGCCTCGTCGCGCTGCGCATCGCCGCCCGCGGCCAGTAGCGCCGTTCCGGTTCAGGCGTGGCGGGTGGCACTGCACGCTCTCGGCTTTGAGCGAGAGTGCCGTGCCGAGGGGCAATGGTGATCGACCACACCTGCACCCTCGCCATCGAGATCCGCCCGGAGCGGAGGCGTTCGATTCCGCCCCGCCGCGACTCGCCTGATGCGGCGTCGATCCGGTGAAAAGCCAAGGCCCCGCTCCGGGCGTCGGAGCGGGGCCTGCTCGTTGAGGCCGGACCGGTCGGCGGCGAATCGCTCAGCGCCACCAGGAGTTGTTGTACGTCTTGTCATCCCAACTGTCGAGGTCGCGCAACGTGTCGCGCTGGCGAATCTCAACATGGCTGTCGGCAAAGAGGGCGTTGGAGCCGGAATTGAAGTGGCGGCGGCTCCAGATGCGGGCGATGTTTCCACCCCAGTTGTTCGAGTCCCGTTCCGGGCCGTTGATGTGGACCTCGAGAAACACATCGTACCAGTGATCCAGGTAGGGGTAGCCCCGCATCTGCCCGGAGATCGAGTTGTCCGGATCGTCGGTGAACTCCGACATGTACATGGCATGGTCCGGCTGCATGAACTCGCTGAGCGGCGCCGTCGGGTGCCGGCCGTCGCGGTACAGGCCCCCCGCGCGCTGCATCATGATGCCGTTGTTGATGTAGTGGACGACATGCAGCGGATTGGGATACGACGGGCACTGATACTGCTTCATCCCATCGAACAGGTCGTGATCAAGCCACACCGTGCTGTCGAGGTTGTGCATGCGCGAATCGGTAAGCGGTCGCACGTACTTGTACAGGGCGCGCGGCCAGGGGTAGTAGTACGCGTATCCGCCGTTGCGGTACAGGTGAGGCTGGCCTTCGCGCGGCACGAAGTCCTTGTAGTCGGTCGCGTAGATGTGCAGCGCGTACCCGATCTGCCGCAGATTGGAGGCGCAGACGCTTGCCCGGCCGTGCTCGCGCGCCCTTCCCAATGCCGGAAGCAGAAGACTGATGAGCAGCGCGATGATCGAGATCACCACGAGCAGTTCGATGAGCGTGAAGCCGCGAGGCCGAGGCGCCGCGGGGAGGGGCGGAAGAAGCGAAGACTTTCGCACGATAGAGCCGCCTTTCGTGTCGCGCCCGAACGGGCGGGGGAATCCGCGGTGGCCGGCGGGAGCGACACTCGCCGCCTTCGGCCGACTCGAAAGCATGGTCGATAGTGTGGGCGATGTCAAGGGTAATCCCCGATTCTCGCGCCAGATTCCGCGTTCTCCCCGCCGCTATCCTTGCCCATGCGACTCATCCGATTCAGCACAGCGGCCGCGCCGGACCGGCCGATGACGGGGGT
The DNA here is from genome assembly GCA_039794345.1 of Phycisphaerae bacterium. GTDB lineage: Bacteria > Planctomycetota > Phycisphaerae > Phycisphaerales > UBA5793 > UBA5793. Next base: position 32,450 of record JBDIVQ010000005.1, read on the forward strand.
GGATTGCGGCGACGGGCATGCTCTGCCCCTGGCGGGGAGCATCCTCGGCCCCCTCGAGCCCGTGGGCGAGCCGGTCCCCTTCGGTCGGCTCCACGCACCGCTGCACCCGCCGGTCATTATGGGCATCGGCCTGAACTACCGCGTTCACGCCGCCGAGCAGGGCAAGGAGCCTCCGCAGCGACCCATGATGTTCATGAAGAACCCGGCGGCGGTCTGCGGGCCGGTCGATGACATCATCGTGCCCCGCGTCTGCCAGGAGCACGAGCAGGTGGACTTCGAGTGCGAACTGGGGGTGGTGATAGGCCGATCCTGCCGCGATGTGCCTGCGGAGCGGGCGCTGGACTATGTCCTCGGCTGCACCGCGGCCAACGACGTGAGCGCGCGGTGGTGGCAGAAGCACGCCGGCGGGGGGCAGTTCTGCCGCGGCAAGTCCTTCGATACCTTCTGCCCCATCGGGCCCTGCGTCGTCACCCTCGACGAACTCGGCGACCTCGGCGAACTGCGCGTCCGCACGCGCGTGAACGGCGCAACGATGCAGGACTCGAACACTTCGGACCTCATCTTCAGCGTGGCGCACCTGATCGCGTTTCTGAGCGAGGGCACGACGCTCCTGCCGGGCACGCTCATCCTCACCGGCACGCCGGGAGGCGTGGGATTCGCGCGAACGCCGCCGGTCTGGCTGCGTGACGGCGACGCCGTGGAAGTCGAGGTCGAGAAGATCGGCGTGCTGCGCAATCGCGTGGTGTATGAGCGGTGAATCGCGCGCACACGCCGAAGCCCATGTTCATTGAACATGGGCGTCGGCATGCATCACGCGCTTTCGTTCAACCGCTTCATCACCGCCTGGAGGTCCGACCACACCTTGCCGCGCGCTTCGGGGGTGTAGTTGCGCAGGAGGTAGGCGGGGTGGAAGGTGGGCATGACGGGGATTTCGAGATCGCCGAGGCGGCAGGAGTGCCATGAGCCGCGCAGGGCCGAGATGCCCTCGGTCGTGTCGAGCAGGAACTTGGTGGCCGGGGCGCCGAGCGCGACGATGACCCTCGGCGCGATGATCCGGAGTTGCTCGGCGAGGTAGGGGGCGCACTTCATGACCTCGGCCGGCGTGGGAGTGGCGTTGTTGGGCGGACGGCTCTTGAGGACGTTGGCGATGTAGACCTCTTCGCGCTGCAGCCCCATCGCGGTGATCATCTTGCTGAGCAGTTCGCCGGCGCGGCCGACGAAGGGCCGGCCGGTGCGGTCCTCTTCCGCCCCCGGGGCTTCGCCGACGAAGACGAGCCGGGCGTCGGGATCCCCCTCGCCGAAGACGGTCCGGGTGTGCGCCGTGGCGGTGGTGCAGTGGGGGCACTCGCGATCGTGGCGGGCGCGGAGATCGTCGAGAAGGGCCTGCTTGCCGGAGGCGGCGGCGTCCGCGGGGCGCCGCGCCGGCAGCGGCACGAAGCCGACGCCGAACAACTGGTCCGTCCGGACCATCTGCCGCGCCGCGCGGAGGGCCGGGTCTGCACCCGCGCGGCTCATGGCAGCACCCCCGCGCAGAGGCGCCGCAGCGCTTCGAGGCTCTTGCGGCTCGATTCGAGCGACGTGCCGCAGAAGTCCGAGTCCTGCTCGACGATGAACCACTCGACGCCGCCCGCCGCCGCCGTCTTGAGGATCGGCTCGAAGCGGATGATCCCCGAGCCGATCTCGGCGAACCTGCGGCTCCGGGCATCGCGCATGTCCTTGAGGTGAAGCAGCGGTGTGCGCTTCACGTGCCGGGTGAGGAACTTGAGCGGGTCCGCTCCGCCATGCCGGCACCAGTAGACATCGATCTCGAGGCGGATCCGGTCCGGCGGCGCCTCGGCGATGATGTCGATGCCGCGCCGCGCCGAATCCGGACCGAGGGTGTGAAACTCGAAGTTGTGGTGGTGGTAGGCGAGGCGCAGCCCCCGGCTGGCGAGCACCTCGGCGATGCCGAGCATCTCGCGCACCGCCTGGCGGTAGCCCGGTTCGCTGCGGTACTCCTCGGTCAGGTAGGGAATCACCACGAGATCGGTGCCGAGGGTGCGGACTTCGTCGATGCACTCCTCGATGTCCGCGCTGAGGCGCAGGAGGCTGATGTGCGAGCCGCACGCCCGCAGCCCGACGCGGTCGAGCGTCCGGCGGACCGAGGCCGGGGGATGGTCGAACAGCCCGGCGAACTCCACGCCGGCAAAGCCCATCTCCGCGGTTTGCTCGAGCGCAGCATGGAGATCCTGCTCCGCAACGTCGCGGATGGTGAAGAGTTGAAGCGCGATCGGAGGCGTGGCGGCCGGGCCCATGCCCTTCTCCCAGGTGGCGCGGAAGCGGCGCAGTATATGCGTTCCGGCGGTCGGCGCGCGGCCATTCACGTTGTGGCGTCTCTGCGGCGGCGCACCTATCGTGCTGCCCCGCAGGGCGGGTGGAGGCGGAAGCGCTGTTCGGTCGCAGCGCGGGGCCGTCGCCACATCAGTTGCCGGAATGGCGCGCCGACCATGGTCGAGATGAGCATCATCTATGCCGCTTGCGTCGCCGGGGCGATCGGGCTGCTCTTTCTCCTGCCGCGGGGCGACCGGCGGTGGGCGCCGATCGGCGCGGTGCTCGGGGGCGGGGCGCTGGGGGCGGGGTTGCTCGCGCTGTCGCGAGGCCAGGCGGCGGGCGGCGGCGTTGATGTCTTCTTCTACGTCCTCGCCTTCCTCGCCGTCGGCGCCGCGGTCAGGATGATCACCCATCCCCGGCCCGTCTACGCGGCTCTCTACTTCATCCTCGTCGTCCTTGCCGTCGCGGGGCTCTTCGTGCAACTCGCGGCCGAGTTCATGGCCTTCGCCCTCATCATCGTCTACGCCGGCGCCATCCTCATCACCTACCTCTTCGTCATCATGCTTGCGCAGGAAGCGCCCGACGACCGGCATCCCGATGCGCTCACCGACTATGACGCCACGGCCCGCGAACCCGTCGCGGCGACGATCGTCGGCTTCGTCCTTCTCGCGGCGCTGCTCGGAATGATGTACCGCGGCACAAGCCAGATGCCGGCGCATGCTGCGACGCACCGTCCGGCCGATGCGGAACTGGCGATGCTCACCGGCAAGGTCGAGGCCGCCTTGCGCAAAGCGGACCTGATCCGGCCGGAAGAGACGATCCGGGAGGTCGATGCGGAGACCCGCACGGCTCTCGTCGCATCTCCTTCGGGCGACGGAGTCCGAACGGTGACGCTGCCCGTCGATCTTCGCGTGAGCAACGTCGATGCCGTCGGCGTTTCGCTCCTGAGCGAGTTTCCCGTGAGCCTCGAAGTGGCGGGGGTGATTCTGATGCTCGCCATGCTCGGCGCGGTCGTGCTGGCGCGGAAGGAGCGTCTTGATGCGCCCCGCGAATCGCAGAGCCTCATCGGAAAGGCGCCCCACGATTCGCAGACCCTCATCGTGGGCGTGGGGGCCAGCGCGGAGGGGGGCGCATCATGACCGACGCCCTCTCCGTCCTCGCGCTCAATCACTACCTGCTGCTCAGCGCCGTGCTCTTTGTCATCGGCTTCATCGGCTTCCTCACGCGGCGCAACCTCATCATCATGTTCCTGTGCACGGAACTGATGTTCCAGGCGGCGGCGATCGCGATGATCGCCTTCGGCGCCCACCACGGCAACGTGCAGGGGCAGGTGTTTCTCATTTTCATTCTCACCATTGCGGCGGCGGAGGCGGCGCTGGCGCTGGCGCTGGTCGTCATGCTCTATCGCCGGCGGCCGACGCTCGATGCGGAGAAATGGTCGGAGTTGAAAGGCTGATGCCGTGATGACCAGCGCCCTGAGCGCCCATCTCGCTCTGCACGCTTCGCCGACGCTCGCGTCGGCGGCGGAAGCGGTGCGCCTCGGCGTGCCGGTCGAGTGGATTCCCTTCGCGCCGCTCCTGGCCGCGGTGCTGTGCGGCATTCTGGCCCTGCGCCCCGGCGACGCCCGCGCCCGCTATGCCGGCGCGATCTGCGTCGCCGGACTGGGCCTGGCCTTTCTGACTTCCGTCGCGGTCGCCGTCAGCATCGGCCACGGCACGGCCCAGGAGACGATCTTCGAGTGGATCCGCTTCGACCGCCTTCGCGCCGACTTCGCCTTCTTCCTCGATCCGCTCACAAGCATCATGCTTCTCGTCGTGACGGGCATCGGCACGCTCGTGGCGGTGTACGCCTCGGAGTACATGCGCGGCGACCGCGGCTATGCGCGATTCTTCGCCTTTGTCAGTCTCTTCATCACAGCGATGACGACGCTGGTGCTCGCCGACAACCTCATCCTCATGTACCTCGGATGGGAGGGGGTGGGGCTGTGCTCGTATCTGCTCATCGGGTTCTACTACGAGAAGCCCGCCGCCGTCGCCGCCGCCAAGAAGGCGTTCATCGTCAACCGCGTCGGCGACCTCGGCTTTGCGCTGGGCATCTGCCTGGCGTACGTGCAATTCGGCAGCGTCGAGTTCGCGGTGATCTTTGAGCAGGTCGAAGCGCTGCGGGCGTCGGGCGCTGAGATCTCGACGGCGATCCAGGCGATCCCCTTCCTGCTCATGCTCGGCGCGTTCGGCAAGAGCGCGCAACTGCCGCTGTACGTCTGGCTGCCGGATGCGATGGAAGGCCCGACGCCGGTTTCGGCCCTTATCCACGCCGCGACGATGGTGACGGCGGGCGTCTATCTCATCGCCCGCACGCTGCCCCTGTTTCTGCTCAGCGAGTACGCCCTGCCGACGGTCGCGTGGGTGGGCTGCCTGACGGCGGTCTTCTCCGCGACCATCGGCATGGCGCAGTACGACATCAAGCGCATCTTCGCCTACTCGACCGTTTCGCAACTGGGCTACATGTTCATGGGGCTGGGGGTGCTCAGCAGCGTCGGCGCGACCTTTCACCTCTTTACCCACGCCTTTTTCAAGGCGGCGCTCTTCCTCGGCTGCGGCGCGGTGATGCACGGCTTTGCGGGGCAACTCGATCTGCGCCGCCTTTCGGGCCTTGGCCGCGTGCCGGGCTGGCAGATCGTGACGGGTTCGATGCTCGTGGCCTGCCTCGCGCTGGCCGGGTTTCCGCTCACCTCCGGGTTTTTCAGCAAGGACATGATTCTGGCCGAAGCGTTCGTCACGCCCGGGCCGGGATATCGCGCGATCGGCTGGATCGGGCTGCTGACGGCGGGGATGACGGCGTACTACACCTTCCGGGTCTTCTTCCGCGTCTTCCTCGGCCCGGTGCAGTATCACCCCGGCGAAGAGCATCACGGACACGACGATGCCCATCATTTTCACCCGCACGCGCCGGGGCCGGCGATCAACTTCGTGCTCATCGTGCTGGGCATCGGCGCGATCTTCGCCGGCTGGGTCGGCGTCGGCGGCGCGCATCATGGGTGGTTCGGCTCGATGATCCATCACTCGACGGCGGCGTACGAAGCGCCGGCCGGCGCAGCGCACGGCGGCTTTTTCAGCAACCCGCACCAGTGGATGATGCTCGCGTCGTCGATCGTCGGACTCGTGGGCATCGGTGTTGCCGCATATCTGCACCTGCTCAACAGGCCGATGGCCGAGCGCCTGCGCCGAGCGATCCTGCCGGTCGCGGTTCTTGCGGAGCACAAGTGGTGCGTGGATGAGGGCTATGACCTGCTCATCCGCCGTCCGCTGCGGTTCATCGGGCACGTCTGCTACGCGCTTGGCGACACGCTCATCATCAACGGGCTGGTCGCGCTGGGCGGGGCGGTCCCGCGACTCATTGGCGCCGCGGTGCGGCCGATGCAGAACGGCCGACTTCAGGGCTACGGCCTCGGAATGGCCGGCGGGCTGGCCACCATCATCATCATCGTCTGGGTCATGCTGTGAGCTCATCAGAACCAACCACAGAGATTAAGAACCAACCACAGAGAACACAGAGGACACAGAGGATGAACAGAGTTGGATTGAGAGTCGAAGTCGAAGTCGAGGACATGATGTGAAGTCGAGTGAGGTTTCTGAGATTGAAATGAACTGCATTCCCCTCTGTGCGCCCTCAGTGTCCTCAGTGTTCTCTGTGGTTGCATCTGTTTCGACGTTTGTAGAGCCATGCTGCTGACGCTGCTGCTCATCCCGATCCTCACCGCCTTCGTGCTGATGCTGCGCCCCGCGCGGCAGGCGGCGCTGATTGCGCTGATCGGCTCGCTGGCTGCGTTCGCCTGGTCCCTGCTCGTCTGGCGCTCGTTTGACTTTGACGCGAGCGCGACGATGCAGTTGACGGCGGCGTGGACGTGGATCGAGCCGCTGGGACTGCGCCTCTCGTTGGGCGTCGATTCCATCGCGCTCATGCTCGTGATGCTCACCGCGGCCCTGACGCCGCTGGCTATCCTCGGCTCGTGGACGGCGATCACGCAGCGCATCCGCGAGTTCTACCTCTGGCTGCTCATCCTCGAAGCGGCGATGCTCGGCGTCTTTGTCGCCCGCGACCTGCTCGTCTTCTACATCGCCTTCGAGTTCACCCTCGTTCCGATGTATTTCCTCATCGCGGTCTACGGCTCGACGAACCGCGCCCGCGCCTCGATCGTCTTCTTCCTCTACACCTTCACCGGCTCGATCATCACCCTCGTCGGCCTGGTCTATGTCGCCTGGGCGCACTGGGACACGAACGGGCACTGGACGCTCGACATTTCGGCGCTGACGGCGACGGCGTCGGCCATGAGCACGTCGCAGCAGGCGTGGGTCCTGCTGGCGCTGTGCTGCGGCTTTGCCGTGAAGGTGCCGCTCTTCCCGGTGCACACCTGGCTGCCGCTGGCGCACACGGAAGCGCCGACGGCGGGGAGCGTCATTCTCGCGGCCGTGCTGCTCAAACTCGGAACGTACGGCTTGTATCGCTTCGCCATGCCGATGTGTCCGGCGGCGTTTCACGAGTATGCGCCGGTCATCGCCGTGCTGTGCATCATCGGCATCATCTACGGCGCGCTCATCTGCTGGGTGCAGCGCGACATGAAGCGCCTCATCGCCTATTCCTCGGTCAGCCACCTCGGATTCTGCGTGCTCGGGCTGGCGGCCGTCAACGAGGCTGGAGTCGGCGGATCGGTCATGTACATGATCAATCACGGCCTCTCGACCGGGGCGCTGTTCTTCTGCATCGGCATGGTCTACGAGCGCTTCCACACGCGCTCGATGGATGAACTCGGCGGGCTGGCGCGGCGCATGCCGGTGTGGACCTTCTTCACGATCTTCTTTGTCCTCAGCAGCGTCGGCCTGCCGGGGCTCAACGGCTTCGTCGGCGAGTTTCTCACCTTCTTCGGCGCCTTCACCTCGGGGCAGCCGGTGCAGGGGTTGCCGACGGCCGGGCCGCTCGGACCATGGTACGGCGCCATTGCCGCGTCGGGGATGATTCTCGCGGCGATTTACCTCCTCTACTTCGCGGGTCATCTCGTGTTCGGCACGTATCACCTGCCCGACACGTCGCACGATGGCCACGACGATCATGCCCACACGCGCCTGCCGCGCGACCTGTCGATCCGCGAGATCGCCGTGCTGGCGCCGCTGGCGTTCCTGTGCTTCTGGCTTGGGGTGCAGCCGGGCGTGATCCTCTCGCGCATCGAGCAGCCGGTGAGTGAGATCGTCACGCACGTCAACATGGCGGCGGAGCGCTCGATGCTGATCACGGCCCTGGATTCACCGGAGGGCCGCTGATCATGCTTGATCGCGTCGCGACACTCTGGCCCGAGATCATTCTCTTCGTCACCGTGATGGTTCTGATGCTCACGGGCACGAGTGGAGACAAGGACATCCGCCGCGCCGGCTTGTGGATCGCCGGCGTCGGGCTGCTCCTGGCGTTCATCTTCGCGGTGCGCATGCCTGAGCCGGAGACGCTCATGCCGGGGCTGGCGGGCTTCATGCGGCCCGCAGCGTGCGTGGTGGGGTTCCTGCTTCTGATGGGTCTGGGCAACATTGACTCGCGGCTCGAATCGGAGGTGGACGGCGGGCGTCGCTTCGACCCCCTCGACACGACGCAGGGCGAGCAACTCTGCTTCTTTCTCCTCTCGCTCATCGGCCTGATGCTCTGCACGACCGCGAGCGATCTCATCTGGCTCTTCCTCGCGCTGGAGATGACGAGCCTGCCGACGTACATCATGGTCGCGCGAAGCCGCTCGAAGAAGGCGTCGCAGGAAGCGGCGGTGAAGTATTTCTTCCTCGGGGCGGCGGCGGCGGCGATCTTTCTCTACGGCTTCGCCATGCTCTACGGCGCCACCGGCTCGCTGCACCTGCTCGACATCCGCGCAGCGCTCGAAGCGCAGGCGGCGGCGGGGGGCATCGGTTCGCTGGCCATCCTCGGCCTGACGCTGGCGATCATCGGCGTCTCCTTCAAGATCGCGGCGGTTCCCATGCACTTCTACACAGCCGATGTCTACGAAGGGGCGGCGGCGCCGGTCACGGCCTTTCTGGCCTTCGTGCCCAAGGCGGCGGGCTTCGTCGTCCTCATGCTCCTGCTCGGCACGGCCCTGCACCTCGGCGAGGGTGGGCAGGCGTGGCCCGAGGCGATTCGCGTCCTTCTCTGGGTGCTCGCGGCGCTCACCATGACCATCGGCAACGCCCTGGCGATGTGGCAGAACCGCATCAAGCGCATCCTCGCCTACTCCTCGATCGCGCACAGCGGTTATATGCTCGTCGGCCTTGTCGCCGCGATGGAAACGGCCGGCTCGGCGAGCGCTTCTCCGGCGACCAACGGCTTCGCGGCGGTGCTCTTCTACATCGTCGTCTACGGCATCACCAATCTCGGCGCGTTTCTCGTCCTTGCCTGCCTTGAGCGTCGCGGCGAGGAGATCGAGACCGTTGATGACCTCGAAGGACTCTGGAGCCGCCACGCCGGGCATGCGACGATCCTCGCGCTGTGTACGCTCTCGCTCATGGGTCTGCCGCCGCTGGTCGGGTTTTTCGCGAAGTTGTTTCTCTTCACCTCGGCGATTCGCGCGGGTGAGTACGTGCTGGTGATCATCGCCGGGCTCAACAGCGCCGCCGCGGCGTGGTACTACCTGCGACTCGCGGGCGTGGGCTGGGTGCGCCGGCCGGGTTCGAGCGCCGGCGAGATCGAGCGCACGCCGGTCGTTGCGCGGCGCTTCGCGGCCGGGGTGTCCGCCGCGACGACGATCCTCCTGCTGGCGCTCACGGCGCGGCTCATCACCGCCGGCGATCAGGCGGTGCAGTTGCGCCCCTCCGACGCGCCGCCGCACCACGCCGCGCTGTCGACTCCCGCCGCGGATGATCGGCCGCAGCGCTAGCGCGTGGGGTGGCATGGCGTCGCGCTTCGCGTCGCTATGCCCGGGCGTTCCCGCACGATCGATCGTCCCTGCGCGATCTGCATAGCCAGGCGAAGCACCAGGCCATGCCACCCATCACGCGCCCGCGATCGGCTCCGATCGAATCGCCGACCATACGATCTTCACATGACTGACGCGTTGGCGCGCCCCGTGATTCTCATCGTCGGCCCCACGGCGGGGGGCAAGAGCGCCCTGGCGCTGGCGCTGGCGCAGCAACTGCCCGAGCACGGCGAGATCATCAGCGCCGACTCGATGCAGGTGTATCGCGGCATGGACATCGGCACCGCCAAGCCCACCCTCGCCGAGCGGCAACTCGTTCCGCACCACCTCATCGACATCGTGGAACCCGATGAGCCTTACTCCGTGGATGACTGGCTCAGCGCGGCTTTGCGGCTCGTCGAGGAGATTCGCGGGCGAGGTCGCCGACCGATCATCGTCGGCGGGACCAACCTCTATGTGAAGGCGTTTCTGGAGGGGCTCTTCGACGGTTCGCCGCCCGATCAAGCGCTGCGGGCGCAACTCGCCGAGTGGAACACCGAGCAACTGCACGCCGAAGTGTCGCGCATCGACCCAGTCATCGCGGAGCGCATTCACCGCAATGACCGCAAGCGCCTCACGCGCGCCATCGAGGTGTATCGCGCGACCGGAACGCCGCTGAGCGCCTGGCAGTCGCAGTGGGGCAGCGCGGCGTCGCGCCGTGATGTGCTGCTCATCGGGCTGGGGTGGCCGGTTGAGACGATCAACCGCCGCATCAACGCGCGCGTGCGAACTATGATCGAGGCGGGGCTGGTGGAGGAGGTCCGCCGGCTGCATGGGGCGGGTCGGCTGGGGAGGCAGGCGCGGGAGGCTCTGGGGTACAAGCAGTTGATCGCCGCGATCGAAGGCCGGGCCGCTCTCGATGACGCCATCGAGCGGATCAAGATCGAAACGAGGAGATTTGCCCGCAAGCAGCGGACGTGGCTCAAATCCTTCCGCCACCACCCAGGATCGCTCTGGATCGATTGTTCAGATGATCCAGCGCAAGACATTGCAGGACAAGTACTTGCGTTCGTGGCTGGCGGCTCTGACGCTCTGGAGCCGCCCACCTCCTGAGATTCATCGGGCGAAGACCTCGAACCGCCCGTAGGGTCTTCGACGTTAAAGGACTGCCACTTGACCAGCCGACAGCCTAGGGGTACGAAATGCCCCCCGGCGGCGGGCGGCACGCGACGGGAAGTGGCCCGGCACCCCGCCCGCCGGTGCCCGAACACAGGGAAGACGCCACCGCGCCGCTCCAACCTCGCTCCACAGACAGGCAAGCACTCCTCGCATGGCCAAGAAGACCAAGTCCAAACCCCCCGCCCGGCGCAGCGCCGGGGCCGCCGTTGACGCCACCGGCAAGCACCTCGTGATCGTCGAGTCGCCGAGCAAGGCGCGCAACATCAACCAGTACCTCGGGCCGGACTACGTCGTCAGGGCCTCGGTCGGGCATGTGCGCGATCTGCCCAACAAGTCGCCCAAGGGGGTGAAGCAGCCTGTGCCCGGCGTGGACATCGAGCATCGCTTCAAGCCGACGTACGAGGTGCTCGCCGGCAAGAAGTCCACTCTCACCGAACTGAAGAAACTCGCGCGGCAGGCGGCCGACGTCTGGTTCGCCACCGACCTCGATCGCGAGGGCGAGGCGATCGCCTGGCACCTCGCTCAGGAACTGGGCATTTCGTCGCGCGAGGCCAAGCGCGTCGTCTTCAACGCCGTGACGCGCAGCGAAGTGCAGCGGGCCTTTGCGCATCCGCATCCGATCGACGAGGACCGCGTGAACGCGCAGCAGGCGCGGCGGATTCTCGACCGGATCGTCGGCTACCAGGTCTCGCCCCTCCTGTGGAAGAAGGTCGCGCGCGGCCTGAGCGCCGGGCGCGTCCAGTCCGTCGCCGTGCGACTCATCGTCGAGCGCGAGCGCGAGATCAGGGCGTTCATTCCGGAGGAGTACTGGAACCTGAGCGTGCGCCTGACGACGCGGCGCGAGCAGTTGGGCCGGATCGCCGCCGAGTGGACCGCCTTCATCGCGAAGGTGGACGAGAAGGGGAGCGGGCCGACGGTCAAGGCCCAGAACGCCTGGCTGGCGCGGCACAGCGCGTTCCGCGCTGAACTCGCCGAGGTGGACGGGACGAAGCCCGAGATCGCCGACGCCGACGCTGCCCTGAACCTCGCGAAGCGAACCGGCTTTGTTCTGACGGAGCGCCTCGAGGCGCGCGATGCGAAGGGCAAGGGGCCCGCCGCGAATCTCGTCGAACTCGTGGGCACGACACGCCCCGACGACTTCATCATCACCTCGATCGAAACGAAGCGCACGACGTCGCGGCCCTCGGCGCCCTTCATCACCTCGACGCTCCAGCAGGCGGCCTCGACGCGCCTGGGATTCGGCGCCCAGCGCACCATGCGGGCGGCCCAGCAACTCTACGAAGGCGTGGACCTGCCCGGCCGCGGCCTGCTCGGCCTCATCACCTACATGCGCACCGACTCGACTCACCTCTCGCGCGAGGCGCTGAGCATGGCCCGCGATTTCATCGGCGCGACGTTCGGCGAAAAGTACCTGCCCGACGCCCCCATCGCCTATTCGAGTTCGAACAAGGCCGCCCAGGAGGCGCACGAGGCGATCCGACCCACGGACGTGAGCATTCACCCCGACTCCGTCGCCGGCGCGCTGACGCCCGACCAGGCGAAACTCTACCGCATCATCTGGGAGCGGTTCGTTTCGTGCCAGATGACGCCCGCTCAGTGGGACGCCACGACGATTCTCAGCAGCCCCGTCAGAGACAAGGGACTGGTTTTCAGGACGACCGGCCGCGTGCTCGTCTTTGACGGGTTCTTGCGCGTTGCCGGCCTGCCGGCGTCGGAGGAGCAGACGCTTCCGGACGTGAAGGAAGAGATGCTCCTCGGCCCGTTCGACCTGGCGCCGCAGCAGAAGTTCACCAGCCCGCCGCCCCGCTACACCGAGGCGTCGCTCGTCAAGACGCTCGAGGAGGAGGGCATCGGCCGGCCCTCGACGTACGCGGCCATCATCCAGACGATCCAGGACCGCAAGTACGTCGAGCAGCGCGAGCGGCGCTTCTACGCCACCGATCTCGGCGAGGTGGTTACCGACAAACTTATCGAAGCGTTCCCCGACATCCTCAACCTCGGCTTTACGCGCGAGATGGAGGAGGAACTCGACCGCATCGAATCGCGCGAGATCGACTGGGTCGCGGTGCTCGACGAGTTCTATGTACCATTCAAGGTGAGACTGGAGGAGGCGCACGCAACGCTTGGGCATGCCAAGGCGGAGACGGAGCCGGCGCCTGACGACATCCGCTGCGAGAAGTGCGGCGCGACGACGATGTACCGCTTCGGCAAGAACGGGCGATTCCTGAGTTGCTCGCGCTATCCCGATTGCGACTACGCCTCGCCGATCGATACGGAAGGACGGCCGCGCAAGGTCGAGCCGGTCAATGTGGCGTGCCCCAAGTGCCGGGCGCCGATGAACAAGCGCACGGGACGCTTCGGCGCTTTTCTCGGCTGTACGCGCTATCCGGAGTGCGATGGGATCGTGAAACTCGACAAGAAGGGCCGGCCCGTGGCCCCCCAGCCGCCGCCCTACGTCACCGACCAGCCCTGCCCGAAGTGCGGCGAGCCGCTCAACCTGCGCAGCGGCAAGCGCGGACCGTGGCTGAGTTGCTCGGCCTTTCCCAAGTGCCGCGGGCGCGGCGCGTGGTCCAAACTGGACGCCAAGGTGCGCGAGCGCCTCGAGAAGGCCCTGGCCGCGCACGAGCGTGAGCATCCCGTGCCCGTCCTCCACGACCTCCAGGGCCGAGCCTTGACCGACGAACGCGGCCAGCCCCTGGAAAGACCCGGCGAGCGCGACGGCGAGATGGGCGCCGTCTCGCACGACGCCGCGTAAGGCGCGGCGGACCGGCACTTCGGCCTGTCCCCGGGCCCCGCGGGCCCAATGTTGCCCGCCCGCAACATCTCACTTCAGTCGCATCGCGTTCGGGCCGATTCTCTCCGAGTGATGTTGCGGGCACGCGACAGAATCGCCACGCCGAGCGGGAGCATTCGCCTCTCCCGGGTGACCGAGATGTCGGTCGAGCGGTCGGGCCTGCCGTCCGCGGCGCCGGGTCCGCCGCCGCTGGGGCACCTGGCGGCGCTGCTTCGGGAGATGCGCAGTGCGGGTCGGCCGATCGTGCATCTCGCGCCGCTTCCAGAGCAGGCCGCCCTGCGCCGCGCCGCCTGAGAGGATGATCCGTCGCCATGAGTTCTGTTGACTCCACGCCGCCGCGGGTTCTCATCGTGGACGCCGACCCCATCGCCGGCGAGTCGTTGAGCGAGGTGCTGCGCGGGCGCGGCTATGAGACCGCGACGGCGCGCAGCGCCGACGAAGCGCTGGCGGCCCTGGCCGACGCGCAGCAGTCCCACCCCGACCGACCGGCGCGGCCTTTCGGGCTGGTCCTGACGGACCTCAATCTCCCCGGCGCCGCAGGTGTCGAACTCCTGCGCCGCATCCGGCGCGACCAGCCTGACGTCGTGGTCATTGTGCTCACCGCCTACGGAACGATCGAGACCGCGGTCAACGCGATCAAACTCGGCGCCTTCGACTACCTCACCCATCCGATCGTTGAAGAGGAGCTCATCGCGCTGCTCGATCGTGCGGTGCGGCACGGCGCGCTGGTGGCGCAGAATCACCATCTCCGACGCCAGCTCGATGATCGCTTCGGGCTGGACAACATCATCGGCCGCGACCCGCGCATGCTTCGCGTTTACGATCTCGTTGAGGCGGTGGCCCCGACGAAGACAAGCGTCCTGATGACGGGCGAATCGGGAACGGGCAAGAGCCTCGTCGCCCGCGCGATTCACCAGCGCTCGCCCCTGCGCGACCAGCCGTTCATCGAGATTTCCTGCGGCTCGATCCCCGACACGCTGCTCGAATCGGAACTGTTCGGCCATGTGAAGGGGGCGTTCACCGGTGCGCACGCGGACAAGATCGGCCGTTTCCTCGCGGCGGACGGGGGCACGATCTTCCTCGACGAAATCAACTCGGCCTCGCCGGGAATGCAACTCAAACTCCTTCGCGTTCTCCAGGAGAAGCGCTTCGAGCCGGTCGGCTCGACGAAGACGGTGGAAGTCAACGTGCGCGTGGTGCTCGCGAGCAACGAGCCGCTCGAGCAACTCGTCGCCTCGGGCCAGTTCCGCCAGGATCTGTACTACCGCATCAATGTCGTGAAGATCGAGTTGCCGCCGCTGCGCGAGCGTCCGGCGGATGTGCCGATCCTCGCCGCGCACTTCCTCGAGCGGCAGAGCCGCGCCGCGGGCCGGGAGCGGCTCGGATTCACGCCCGAGGCGCTGGCGGCGCTGCAGCGCTACTCCTGGCCGGGCAACGTGCGTGAACTCGAAAACGTCGTGGAGCGCGCCGTGGTGCTTTCGCGCGGCGCGAGAATCGCGCTCCAGGACCTCCCCGCGACCGTCGTGGACAATCGTCCCGGTCAGATGGTGCTTCACCGCTCGCCGCGCGAGCGGGACGATGCGATTCCCTGGGAGGGCGAGACGCTCGCCCAAGCCCTCGAAGCGCAGGAGCGCCGCGTCATCCTCGCCGCCCTCAACGCCAACAACTGGAACCGCAACCAGACGGCGGCCCAACTCGGCATCAACCGCACCACGCTCTACAAGAAAATCCGCTCGTTCCGGCTTGATCAGTATCCCCAGGCCGGCTGACTTGGTCAGGGACCTTCGGCCGCTTCCACCTCGCGCACCACGACGTGCGGGGCAATCAGGTCGATCGTGCGCTCGCCGATCCCCGGCACGCGCCGCAGATCGTCGAGCGAGAGGAACGGTCCGTTCGCTTCCCGATCGGCGACGATGCGGCTCGCGAGGGCGGGTCCGAGGCGCGGCAGCGCTTCAAGCGAGGCCGCGTCCGTGCGGTTGAGATCGAGGCGCATGTCCGGCCTGGTTCGCTGCGGCTCGTCTCCCGGAAGAAAGGCGACGTACACCGGCCGCGACGCGGCCAGCCACGCCAGCAGCGCGCTGAGGGCGATGAGCACGCCGCCGGCGACGGCCCACTCCGCGTCCGGCCGCCGGGGTCCGTCGCTATTCCGCTTGTCCTGCGCTCCGGTCATGGTTGATCAGCCACTCGCGCTCGTCGGGGTTGGTGCAGCGAAGCGTCCGGCGGCGCAGGTCGCGGTGCAGGTCGGCAACGGCGGTCAGCGCCGGCTTGGGTCGGCCCATTGAGGAGATCAGCCCGCCCCCGGGCAACTCCGATGAGGGGTGATCGAAAAGTTCGTGGCACACCGCGGACTCGACGAAGGGCTTGCTCAGTGCGATCGAAAGCGCCTTGCGGAGCCACTCCGCCTGCCGCACGGGCGTCCACGGTTCGCGGTAGTATCCCGCCGCGTCGGGCGCTTCCTTCGAGGGCGCCGCGTCGCCCGAACTGGGCGCCTCCCCGGTCCCCCCCTGAGGTTTCGCGTCATCTCCCCCTTGCGCCTTCGCCTCGGCGCGCCCAGGCCGGTGGCTCGGCGCGCCGATCCCCGTCACGATCACCGGAAACTCGAGGTACAGCAGGGAGTCGAGGATCGAACTGATCTGCATGAAATCGCGCGTCGCCTGACCGCGGTTGTGATGCCCGACCTGGATGTTCATGCCGACCAGGTCGAGCTTGAAACCGGACTGCGCGATCATCTCGGCGTAGACGATGGGCGGCACGGAGCGCGGATGGCCTGAGAAGTACTCGCCGAACGGCTCGGTCACCTCCACGAGCGTGCGCCCCGCGGGGTGGAGCGACTTGACCAGCGCCGTGGCCATGCGCGTCAGGTCCATCAACTGGTCGTACGCGAGCGTGAAACTCTCGTTGATGTGCAAGGACGAGGCGATGTTCCAGATCGAAACCGAGGAGCGGTAGCGCTTGACGATCGCCTCGATGTGCTCGTGCAGGAGGTCGTAGAGCGTGTCGTAATCGTGTTCCCAGATGTAGAGCCACTCGGGCACGCTGAGCGGCCGAAAGTCGACGATCGGGCCGAGCATCAGGGGGACTTTCGCCTTGCCCGCCCATTCGATCCACCGGTCGAACTTCTTCCAGTCGTACTCGCCTTCTTCCGGCTCGACCTCGCGCCAGCGCATGGGAACGGAGATGAAGTCAAAGTCGCGGCTGACGATCTCGGCAAGCGGCTCTGCGAACTGGCTCTGATGGATGCGGCAGCCGAGCGTCGGCGGAGGGTCGCCGTTGCCGAATCGCTTGCCCAGAAGCGAGTCGGCGTGCATGAAGGTCAGTTTTTCCCCCGCCCCGATCGCCTCGAGCAGTGACCGGCGGGCGAACTCCTGCGCCCGGGCCGGCTCGGTGCGCTCCAGCCCCAGCGCCTGCGTGAACAGGTCGCGCGCGTTGGCCCACTGCCGCATGATCGGGTGATCTTCGGGCAACTCGAAGAGGGCCCAGTCCTCGAGTTTGACGAGGAAGAACTTGATGCGGTGCCGCGCCAGTTCGAGGTAGAGGAGGTAAGGCTCCTCGCGGTCGGGCAGCAGGCACGTCGGCAGCATGAGCCGGCCGTGCTCGCCCGCGTCCATGAGGAGCACGAGCGAGGCGGATTCGGCGGAGCGCTTCTCGCAGATGATCATCCCCTCGCGGAAGGTGATGTCGCCCTGCACGCCGATGTCGTTGGCGCCGATGAGGTGCGCCTGCTGCAACGGAAAGGTCTCGGCGGGTTGGTCTCCGTCGTAGACGGCGTACACAAGCATCCGGGGAGCGCTCCGGCCGTGGGAGGGTCGCGTCAGGCCGACCCGGGCCCGCGCGGGCCCCGACAATCGGCGGGGAGAGGCGATTGTAGCCGGGGAGCGGCGGCGCCTCGCGCGAGTGAAGCGCCACGACCGCACCGGCGGGCCGCGGACCGCCCGGCGCGGTGATCGGCGGCGGTCCTACCATCTCCTATGCCTGACCGCGATCGAAGACTGAGCCCGCCCGCCACCGTGGCGGATCGAATCCTCTGGGTTTATGTCATTCCGATCGTGCTGATTCACCTGCTCGCCCTCGCCGCCCTCGTGCCGTGGCTCTTCAGTTGGACGGGCGTCGTCGTGATGATTCTCGGCGTGCATGTCTTCGGTCAGGGGATCAACATCGGCTACCACCGCCTGCTGACGCACCGCAGTTTCGACGCGCCGCGCTGGGTTGAGCGCGGCCTGGTGCTGCTGGCGCTGTGCTGCGTGCAGGATACCCCGGCCCGCTGGGTCGCCAACCACCGCCACCACCACAAGCACTCCGATACGCGGCCCGATCCCCACAGCCCGCTCGTCAACTTTTTCTGGTCGCACGTCGGCTGGCTCACCCTGCACAACACGGGCATTCACACCCTCTCCTCCTACCAGGCGTCGGTGCCCGACATCATCCGCGACCCGTTCTTCCGGCGGCTGGAGAAGCGCCCGCTTCTTGTTTTCTGGGTTTATGCGGCGCACGCGCTGCTCTACGTCATCATCGGGGCCGCGGCGGGCGCCGCGCTCGCCGGGCCGGGCGTCGATCGCGGCATGGCCGCGCTGCAGTTCGGCCTGAGCCTGCTTGTGTGGGGCGTCTTCGTGCGCACCGTCGTCGTCTGGCACATCACCTGGTCGGTGAACTCGCTCTCGCACATGTTCGGCTACCGCAACTACGAGACGGGCGAAGAGAGCCGCAACAACTGGCTCGTCGCGCTGCTGACCGTCGGGGAAGGCTGGCACAACAACCATCACCACGATCCGGCCAGCGCCTCCAACCAGCACCGGTGGTGGGAACTGGACATCTCCTATTACGAGATCAAACTGCTCGAGTGCTTCGGTCTGGCCAAGCGCGTTCTGCCTCCGCGCCACGTGCGGCAGCGCACCGCCTCCGCCGAGGTGTCCCAGGCGGCTTGAGCGGCGGCGCGGCGTGAGCCTGCACATCGCTCCGCCGCGGCCTACATTTACGCATGACTGACGCCCTCTACCGAACCGATCTCCCTCTGCCCGGGCGCCGCCAGGGCAAGGTCCGCGACCTCTACGAACTCCCCGCCGATTCGGCCGGCCGGTCGCGCCTGCTCATCATCGCCACCGACCGCCTCAGCGCCTACGACGTCGTGATGCCCACGCCCTTTCCCGGCAAGGGAGCGCTCCTCACGGCGATCAGCATGCAGTGGTTCCGGTGGATCGAGAAGCAGGCCGCGCTGGGGATCAGGCATCATGTCCTGAGCACGAGCCCGTCCGATGTGCCTGTCCCGCCCCAGCAGCAGGCGACGCTCAAGGGCCGCATCATGATCGGCCGGCGCACGAAGGTCGTCCCGATCGAGTGCGTCGCCCGCGGCTACATCACCGGTTCGGGATGGAAAGAGTACCAGAAGACCGGCATGGTCTGCGGCATCCCCCTGCCCAGGGGCCTGCGCCAATGCGACAAGCTGCCCGCGCCGATCTTCACTCCGGCCACCAAGGCCGAAGTCGGCCACGATGAGAACATCACTTTCGAGCAGGCGTGCGGGATCGTCGGCGAGCGGCTCATGTCGCGGCTCAAGAAGTGGACGCTCGAACTCTACGCCGCAGCCCACGATTACGCGCATCAGCGCGGCATCATCATCGCCGACACCAAGTTCGAGTTCGGCCACGTGCTCGACAGCGCCGGCAAGCCGACGGATGAAATCCTGCTCATCGATGAAGCCCTCACGCCGGACAGTTCCCGCTTCTGGCCCCTCGACAGATACGAGCCTGGCCGCGACCAGGAGAGTTTCGACAAGCAGTACGTGCGCAATCACCTCGAAACGCTCGTGAGCGCCGGCACGTGGGACAAGACCCCGCCCGGCCCGGAGATTCCCGCCGACATCGTGAGGAACACGATCGCGAAGTACCAGGAAGCGCACGACCGGTTGTTCGGTTGAATGTTGCCGCGAAATACGTTGCCGCGAAGAAGATTGCCGCAAAGAGGCACAGAAGGCGCAAAAGGGGAAGAGCGGGAGTGGGGGAGATGGCTGCCGTCCGGAGGACTCCTGGAGTTCGACTTGTTGAGCCTCATCGGCGATTTGCTTTTGCGCAATTTGAGCCTTTTTGCGGCCATTCAGAATGACCCGACTTCCCTTCGATCCTGATCGCGTGCGCGGCGGCGAAGCGCCGGCGCCCAGGGCGGTCAAGGATGCGCCGCTCACCGTCTCGCAGGTCGCGGAGATGATCAACCAGGCGCTGCTCGACGCTTTGCCGCGCAAGGTGCGCGTCGTCGGCGAGATCAGCAACCTCTCGCGCCGCGGGCACTGGTACTTCTCCCTCAAGGACGAGGGCGCGGTGCTCAAGTGCGTCGCGTGGGCGAGCAAAGCGGGCAAGTTCGGCTTTGAAGCCCGCGACGGCCTCTCCGTCGTCGCCGCGGGATCGATCCAGCACTACGGCCCGCAGGGGCAGACGCAGTTGTACGTCGATTCCCTCGCCCCCGTCGGTGCGGGTGCGCTGGAACTGCGCTTCCGCGCCTTGTGCGAAGAACTGCGGGCGCTGGGGTACTTCGACGTCGAGCGCAAGAAGCCGGTGCCGCACTTCCCGCGCCGCGTGGCGATCATCACCTCGGCCAGGGGCGCGGCGCTTCAGGATGTCCTCGACACCATGGCGCGGCGGTGCAAAGCCGTCGAGATCCTCATCGTCGATGTGCGCGTGCAGGGCGAGGCCGCGGCGGGGGAGATTGCCGCCGCATTGCGACATCTCGCCCGGCATCACGCGCGCCTGCGCCTTGACGCCGTGCTCCTGACGCGCGGCGGCGGATCGATCGAGGACCTCTGGGCCTTCAACGAGCGCGTCGTCGCCGATGCCCTTTTCAAGTTTCCGATCCCGACGGTTGCGGCGATCGGGCACGAGACGGACACCACCATCGCCGAACTCGTCGCCGACCTGCGCTGCGCCACGCCGACGCAGGCGGCGATGCGCCTCGCGCCCGACGGCCGCGAACTGCTCGTGCAGATCGACCAGGGCGGCCGGCGGCTGGCGACGCACCTGCGCCACCGCCTCCGCTACGCCCGGCAGCAGTGCGCTACGCTGGCGGGCCGGTTGCCGCGCCCGCGCGAGATCCTCGCTGCCGCGCGGCAGGATGTCGCGGGCTTGCGGCGGGGCCTTGAGCAGGCCGCGACGGTTTCCCTGCACCGGCACACGAACCGCCTGCACCGCCTCGCCCTGCGACTCGGCCCCCTGCGCCCCGACCGGATCCTCTTCGAGCGAGGACGAAGTCTGAGCGTGGCGGAGATCCGACTCCACGCCGCCGCCCGCGAGCACCTTGCAGGCGCAACGGCGCAAGTCGATCGCGCTCATGCCACGCTGCGAAGCCTCGATCCGCGCCGGGTGCTCCATCGCGGCTACTCGATCACGCGCCGCGCCGACGGGCGGGTGGTTCGCTCTGTGTCCGAGGCTCTTCCCGGCGCGCGCCTGCTCACCAGCGTCTCCGACGGATCGATCGCCAGCGAAGTGACGGGGTCCGACCTCGCTCCGGCCGCCTCCAGTTCCCGCGCTCCAGGTCTGCGGCCGCTTCGTTCCGGGCCGCGCCGCCGCCGCGATCCCCAGCCGAACCAGATGGAACTCTTCGAGTCCGACCGGTAGAGTCCGAGCCATGTCGAAGCGCAAGTCCACCCCGAACCAGCCGCCCGCGCCCGAGTCGCTCACGTATGAGCAGGCGGTTGCGGAACTGGAGTCGATCATCGACCGCATGGAGTCGGGCGAGACGGCGCTGGAGGAGGCGCTCGCGGACTACGAGCGCGGCGTGGGTCTGCTCCGCCGCTGCCGTGAGATCATCACGGCCGCCGAACAGAAGATCGAGTACCTCAAGGCGACAGCCGGCCCCGGGGAATCGCCGGCGCCGGCAGGGGACGCCGGTGAGGTCGGCGAGGTTCAGGACAGCGACGAAGAAGAGGACGATGCGACTCGATGAGCGGCATCGATCTCTATCTCCGTCCCTTCTGGATCTACCAACTCATCTACATCCCGTTTGTCTTCGCGCTCGGGTCGATCGTCGGCAGTTTTCTCAATGTGGTGATCCTGCGGCTGCCGGAGCGGCGCAACATCATCTCGCCTCCCTCGCACTGTCCCGTGTGCAAGTCGCGGCTGAAGTGGTACGAGAACCTGCCGCTCATCGGCTGGATCAGGCTGCGCGGGCGCTGTGGTCACTGCGGCGCGCCGATCAGCGTTCAGTACCCGCTCATCGAAGCGGCGTGCGGGGTGTTCTTCACGCTCGTATTCGTGCTGGCGTACATGGTGCTGCCGACGGCGCCGTACATCGGTGGCCTGCTGCCGGAATACCTCGGTCGCGGGGCGGGCGTGGTCGCCACGTGGCCGATTCCCGCCCTCTACTGCCTGCTCTTTTCCGCCCTGCTGGCGATGACGGTGATCGACCTGCGCACCTACACGATCCCGATAGAACTGACCGTGGCGGTGACGCTGCCCGCGCTGCTGGTGCATGCGGTCATGCCGATCTGGCCGGGAGGGGGGCTGGGGCCGCCGCTGACGGAACTTCCCGCAGGCGTCGAGGGAATCGACCTGGGCCGGTGGACGCTTCCGCTCGTCGGTCCGGCAGGGCTGGGGATGGGAGTGGGAGGGATGCTCGGCGTGGCCGTCTCGACCCTGCTCATTCGGTCGAACCTCCTGCGCCACTCCTTCCTCGACTTCGACCTCTATGTGAAACAGGAGGACGAGATCATCGACTACCCCCACCCCCGGAGTGAATTGGAGTGGGAACTGGACTACCTCGGCCCCATTCTCCTGGTCGCGCTTCTCGGCTGGAGGATCGGCTCGATGTGGGGGGGGATCGACCTGCCGCTCTGGGCGGCTTCGCTGGGCGGCTCGCTTGTCGGCTACCTCGTCGGGGCGGGGCTCATCTGGCTCTTCCGTCTCGCCGGAACGCTCGCCTTCGGCAAGGAGGCGATGGGTCTGGGCGATGCGCATCTCCTTGCCTGCGTCGGCGCGGCGCTGGGGTGGGTGGATGCGGTGCTGGTCTTCTTCCTCGCCCCCTTCCTCGCCATCGCCGGGATGCTGCTGGGGACGGTGCTCAGCCGCGTGCTTGCCGGCTTCTCCCGCTACATCCCCTACGGGCCGTGGCTGGCGCTGGCGGGGATGGTCATTGTGTTCGGGGACCGGTGGACGGAGATTCTGCTCGAAGCGATCCTCAAGATTCCCATCAATCTCCCCTGATTCGCGCGTGGCGGCAGCGAGCGCACTGGACTGCCGCTCCGGCTACGCTATGAATCCGCAGCGAGTATTGGCCGCAGACGTTGATGGTCGATACAGACATCGCGAATCGAGGGTCGCGCGATCAGGTACATGATGACGAAAGGAACGGGTCCATGCGCAACGTTTCAAGGGTGATGGGACTCATGGCGCTGCTGATGCTCGCCCTGGGTGCGACGGGGTGCAACAACAAGATCAAGGATGAAAACGGCCGCCTCCTCAGCGAGAACGCGGCCTTGCGCGACCAGCTCGCCGAGATGGAGGATGCGCTCCAGTCCGCCGAACGCCAGCGTGCGGAACTGGCGGCGGAAGCGAGCCGCTACCGCCAGGAGAACCAGGCGCTCCAGTCCCGCGCCAGCCAGCCCCAGCAGAACACGGGCTTTGAGGGCATCAGCGGCGTGAAGGGCGAGTTCCGGCCCGGCGAAGTCGCGGCGGTCGTCGAGGGCGACGTCCTCTTTGACTCCGGCAAGGTGACGCTCAAGCCCGCCGCCAAGGCTTCGCTCGACAAACTTGCGGGGGTGCTCAACTCGCAGTACGGCGGCAAGACCATTCGCATCGAAGGGCACACCGACACCGACCCCATCAAGAAGAGCGAGTGGAAGACCAACGACCGCCTCGCCTGCGAACGGGCCATGGCCGTCAAGGAGTACCTGGCGAGCAAGGGGGTTGACGGGTCGCGCATGTATGTGGCGGGGTGGGGGCCCAACAAGCCCAAGAGCACCAAGGCCCAGTCACGGCGCGTGGAGATCGTCGTGATGCTTCAGTGAGCCGGGCGGCTCGCATCCGTGAACGGGAAAACGAAAAAGGCGGAGGCCCCCACGAGTGGCGCCTCCGCCTCTTTTTGGCGACAGGCACAAGTCGCCGCGAAAGTGTGAACTCCAATATACCAGAACTTTCGCTGACGCGGGCCGGGAATCCACGATTTTGCGCGAAGTTGGAAAGAGAGTGAAGGTGCTACCCCGGCTCGGGGTGAGTTATTGGACCTTGATCCCGCCACCCTCCGCCAGGGGGTCCGGGCGGTAGAGCCGCGTGTCGAGTCCCCAGATCTTGTCCGTGAACTCCGACACCCCATCGACGAGGTTTCCTGCGTCCGGCCGGGCGTTGTCGATGCCCATCTGCGTCTTGGCGTCGAGTTCATCGAGGCGGGAGATGAAGATGGCCTCCGGGGTCGAGGGCACCTTGGCGGCGCCGAACTCCGGCACGCCGTGGTGCGAGAGAATGATGTGATGCAGGACGAGCAGCGCCTCGCGCGGCAACTCAGGCCCGCCCTTCGCCCGCGCCGCATCGGCCTTGCGCTGCAGCCAGAGCGATCCCAGCACGATGTGTCCGATCAACTGCCCTTCCGTCGTGTAGGCGAAACCGTAGTCGTAGGACATCTCCCGGCACTTGGCGATGTCGTGGAGGAAGAGGCCGGCAAGGACGAGATCGCGGTTGAGTTTGGGATACAGCGGCAGCATGCGGTCGGCGAGGGTGAGCAGTTGCAGCGTGTGTTCGAGCAGCCCGCCGAGGTAGGCGTGGTGCATCGAGACGGCGGCGGGCGAAGCGCGCAGCGCATCCATCAGCGCCTTGTCGCCGAGGTACTCGTCGATGAGGGCCTTGAGGCCCCCGTGGCCGATCGTCGCGAGCAGCGCGCGCAGCTGACGCTCCATCTCCTCGACATCCTTGCTCGTGGACGGGAGGAGGTTGGGCAAATCTTCCTCGGCGACGTCCACGGCCCGGATGTCCTGCACGATGAGTTGCCGCTCGCCCTGGTAGGGCTGAGTCTGTCCTTCGAGCCAGACGAAGCCGTTGGTCGGCAGGCTGCGGAACTGCTGCTCGGTGATGTTCCACATGCGGGCGGTGATCTGCCCGCTCCTGTCGCGGATCAGGGCCTTGAGATAAGGCTTGCCGGCCCGCGTCTGCCCGAGTTGCGCGTTGTAGATGCAGTAGACCCCTTCAAGGTACTGCGAGTTCTCGAACTCGGAGATGAAGATGTGCTTGGACATGCGGGCCGCGGCCTTCTGCTGGTGGATAGTCAAGGGGGCATCGTAGCCGGAAGGTGGCCCCGCAGCAGGAGTGGTGTGGCGGCACATGTTGGGGCGTCTCGCACGTGAGGTCAATAGTTGACCGCTTGGCTCAATGCGGAATGAAGAGCCGCGATGGCGCGTCTTGAGCGCTGTAGAGTAGATGTTCCTTGAGGAGATGAGCTATGCCGCAGCGTGTTACACCGATCTTCGGGCTTGTGATGGTGTCTGTGCTTGCTATCGTGGGAAACGGCTGCGCTTCCTACTACGGCGGGACATCAAACGAAAGCCCCATCTTGGTCGCTGAGCATGGTTCAGTCGTCCCGCTCTACCGCTTGTCGATCTGGCAGGAGCCGTCTTTCCCGGATCCTTTCGGCCGGCCCGTGCTGAGTGCGCTGGTCCATGAGCCGAAGACTGATCTCTCTTCCGCAGAACTCAAACAGCTGCTCTCGTCGATTCCAGATGAGTATGTCCTTGAGCGCTCTGACGGCGAATTGACCACCGCCAGAACGCTCAGAAATCCTGTTGCCAAGGCGACGTCAAACGAAGTGGCGTGGGACATGCGCTGGGTGCTCAGTATCGAGCCGCTCGTCATTGCGATCTCGGCGTACTCTCCCGATGCCTGGTATGAGCGTGACCCCACCTGGGCACGATTCTCCAATCCACCGATGCGTTTCGTGGAAGAGCGACTCAAGTCGGTGCAAGTCACGCGGTACATCGTCGTGCGGGATCGCGAACCAGTGACAACGGTGCTGAACCAAGAGCGTTCCCTTGGAGCGCTACTTGAATCGCAGCCGTGGAACGGCGAGTAGAGTCCTCAGAGGGGCAGCATGTCGCCCCGATCGCGGTGCGCACTGACTCGACTCTAACTGCACGTTCGCACATCGCATCGGTGCAATCATGAGTCGAGACGTTCCCGCACCAGTTGGATGAAGCGCTGCCCGCGCTGCTCGAAGTTGGTGAACTGGTCCCAACTGGCGCAGCCGGGGCTGAGCAGGAGAATGTCGCCGGCCTCCATTCGCGCCATGGCGCTGCGGACCGCAACGTCCAGCGTGCGGCAGTGCAGGCACGTCCCCGTCGGCGCAAGGTCGTGGATCCGCTCGCCCACCGCGCCGATGGCGTAGAGTCGCGCGACGCGCTCGCCCAGCGCCGCCAGCGGCGCGAGATCCGCCTTCTTGTCGTACCCGCCGACGATGAGGTGCAGCCGCGCGGGATCATCGAAGGACTCGACCGCGAGCGCGGCAGCGGCGGGGGTGGTGCACTTGGAGTCGTTGTAGAAGCGCCGGCCGTCCTTCGTCTGCGCCACGAGTTCGAGTCGGTGGGGAAGGCCGCGGAAGTCCGCCAGCGCGGCGATTGATTCGTCAAATGGCACGCCAGCCGCACGGCATGCCTCAGCGGCCATGAGCGCATTGAGGCGATTGTGCCCGCCGGGGATGAGCAGGCTGATCCCCGCGAATCGCAGGTCGTCCGCGGCGATGTCAGTGCGCTCGACGCCTTCGCTGGTCGGCCAGTCGCGCAGGCCGGGGCCGAGGATCGCGTGATCACCGGGGTGCTGGTGCGCCAGCAGGTGCTGCTTGGAGGCGCGGTAGTGATCGAGCGAGCCATGCCAGTCGGCGTGGTTGTCGCTGAAGTTCGTGATGACGGCGACGTGGGGGGACCATTTGTGGGTTTTGGTTAGCCGCGACGCGGAGGCTTTGCGCAGCGGAGCGCGGGCGTGCGACGTTGAAAAGTCACCCCCACCCCCGCCCTCCCCCGCAGAGCCGGGGGAGGGAGTGCCTTCGGTTAGCCGCGACGCGAAGGCTTTGCGCAGCGGAGCGCGGTCGTCCGCAGTCCCCGCGCCCCCCAGCCACCACAGCATCGCGCTGGACAACTCGAGCACGACCCACTCCTCCGCGCCGATCTCGACGCCGAGCAGCGAGCCGCCGATGTTGCCGCCGAGGTGCGCGGCGCCGCAGTGCGCCCGCAGGATGTGATGAATCATCGCGCTCGTTGTGGACTTGCCCGCCGTACCTGTCACGCCGATGATGCGATCGCGATCGGGCAGTGAATCGATGAGCAGTTCGATCTCCGTGGTGATCTCTGCGCCCGCCTCGCGTGCCGCGTTGAGGAACCGGTTCTCCCACGGCCGCGGCACCGCCGGATTCGCCACGACCAGGTCCGTCTCGCGGAAGTCGCGCTCCTCGTGCCCGCCGAGAACCAGCGTCACCTGTCCGGCATCAACCAAATCGCGCACGGATTCGAGCGAATCGGCGAGTTGATCGGCAGAGGCGAGATCGGTCAGCAGCACGCGGCAGCCGCAGCGCTGCACGAGCCAGCGCGTTACTCCGACGCCGCCGCCGAAGTGCCCGAGGCCCATCACGGTGACCCGCTGTTGCGTCATGGCTGGCCGTAGCGGTGGCGGTATTTGCGGTCGAGCGCCTTCTGCTTGTTGTCGAGATCGACTTCCGCCCCGTCGATGTATGCGGCGAGGACGTGGGTGGTGATTTCGAGCGGATCGCCGTCGGTGATGATGAGCGTGGCGTTCTTGCCGGTTTCGAGCGAGCCGAGCACCTTGCCCGCTCCGATGATTTCGGCGGCGCTGAGTGTGACGGCGCGCAGAGCGATCTCAGCGGGCAGGCCGTACGCCGCCGACTTCGCCGCGTGATAGGGCAGGCTGCGCTCGTGGGCCGGCTCTTCGCCGCTGGCGATGCAGAAGCGAATGCCCGCCTCGTGAAGCGCCAGCGGCAGCGTGAAAGGCTGGTCGTGCGCAAGGTCGCGGCGCGTCGGCATGCGGTGCGTGCCGACGACGATAACGGGAACGTCGTGAGCCTTGAGCAGGTCGAGGCACTGGTCCGCGTCGGCACCGCCGACGATCACCGCGCGCAGGTTCATGCGGTTGGCCCACGCGACGGCCGAACGGATCTGCGCCGCATCGCCCGCGTGAATGAAGACCGGCACGAGGCGGTCGATCGCCGGCAGCATCGACTCGAGGCGCAGGTCAACGGGGAAGGTGGGATCGGCGCTGCGGGCGCGCTGATAGGCCCTGGCCTCCTCGAAGGCGCGGTCGATGCGGTCGAGATTCTCTTTGCTGCGGCGGAGTTGCTCCTCTTCGCTCTCCTCGATCCACCACGCCGTGCGCGGCCGGACGTTGGGCCAGCGCACCACCAGCCCGGCGCGGTCGGCGATGGTGAGTTCTTCCGTCGTCCAGCCGTCGAGGCGGATCGTCGAGCAATAACCCGAGATTGTCCCTCCCTGCGGCACGACGAGGGCGGTGAGGATGCCGTTGGCGCGTGTGACGGGGATGAGCGCGCTGTCGGGGTTGACGGCGATGACGGCGCGGACCTCGGGCGTGATCGCGCCGGTTTCGCTCACGTCGATCGTGGCGCGGACGGCGCCGATCTCGCTCAGCCCCAGCGTCGTGTCGGCGCTGATCAGGCCGGGATAGACGTGCTTCCCCGCGGCGTCGATCACTTCCGTCTCGCCCGCGGCGGCGTAGGCGCCGGCGCCCACGTCGGTGATGATCCCGTCGCGGAAGACGATGTAGCCGCGCTCGATCGACTCGCTCGACACCGGGTGGATCGTCGCGTTGACGATGGCGATGGTCTTCTCCTGCGGCTGCCCGGGGATCTGGATCGACTGGGCGTGCGCCGATGCCACGAGGCACAGCGCCGCCGACACAGCGAGAAGCACTGAGGCGGACGCCCACGATGAGGCTCTGCGAATCGTGGGGTGCTCTCCGCGAATCGCAGCGAGCCTTCGCTCCCCTGCGCAGAGCCTTCGGGTCGCGGCTAAACAGGTCATCAGGTTCATTGGTGGTATTCCTCCATTCCGCAGCCGCACTCGCCCGGGCGCGAGGAGTGGGGGTCGTAGCCCATCTCGTAGCGGCGGCGCATCAGTTCCGCGAGAGCGCGGCGCTCGGGGGGGATGTCGCCCTCCTCGGCCGGCTCGGCAGGCTTCTCCTCCTCCGCCTTCTTCCGGTCCTTTTCCGGGTCCTTGAGGTTCTTTCTGAGGACCTTCTGAATGAGGCGCTGGCGCTCCGCCTTTGCCGCCTGCTGCATCGCGAGGTCGCTCTCGATGCTGAACATCTGCCGCCCCTCGATCCACGTCTGTTCGCAGCGGGCGAGCGTGCTCAGCGGCGAGGCGGACCAGATGACGAAGTCCGCGTCCTTGCCGACCTCGATCGAGCCGACGCGGTCGTCGATCGCCAGTTGCCTCGCGGGATTGATGGTGACGAACTTGAGGGCCTCGGCGGGATCGACGCCGCCGTAGCGCACCGCCTTGGCCGCCTCGGTGTTCATGCGGCGGGCGAGTTCATCGGAGTCGGAATTGAAACTGACGACGACTCCCGCGTTGTGCATGATCGCGCCGGCGTAGGGGATGGCGTCGTAGACCTCAAACTTGTAGGCCCACCAGTCGCTGAAGGCCGACCCGCCCACGCCGTGTGCGGCCATCTCGCTGGCGACCTTGTAGCCCTCGAGAATGTGCTGGAACGTGCCCAGCGTGAAGCCGAACTCGTCCGCGACGCGAATGAGCATGAGAATCTCATCCTGCCGGTAGGAGTGGCAGTGGACGAGGCGCTCGCCGGCGAGGATTTCGGCGAGTGTTTCGAGTTCGAGGTCGCGGCGCGGGGGATACTGGCGCTTCGTCGTCGCCTCGCCCGTGTTGTAGCGCTGCCAGGCTTCGGCGTAGTCCCGCGCCGCGAGAAAGGCACTGCGGATGAGCGTCTCGACGCCCATGCGCGACTGCGGGTAGCGCGTCGTGAAGTTGTCGCCCCAGTTGGCCTGCTTGACGTTCTCGCCTAGCGCGAACTTGATGCCGCCCTTGGCGCCCTCGAAGCGGAATTGCTCCGGCCCGAGTCCCCAGCGGATCTTCACGACGGAGTTCTGCCCGCCGATCGGGTTCGCCGAGCCGTGCAATTGGTTTGCGGCGGTGAGGCCCCCCGCGAGCTGGCGGTACCAGTTGATGTCATCGGGGTCGATGGCGTCGTTGATGCGCACTTCGGCCGTGATCGCCTGCGTGCCCTCGTTGATGCTGCCGCGGTCAATGCCGGTGTGCGAGTGACAGTCGATCAGGCCCGGCGTGAGGTGCTTGCCCGTCGCGTCAATGATGAGCGCGCCGGAGGGGGCGGCGAGGCTGCGGCCGATCTGCGCAATCTTCCCGCTCTGCACCAGCACATCGGTCTGTTCGAGGATGCCCGCCTCGGCGCTCGTCCAGACGGTGGCGTTGCGGACGAGCACGGCCTCGGGCTGGTCGCGCGGCTCGATGAGGCCGAACGCGCCCAGAGGCGTGGGATACTGCGCCGGTGCCGGCTCGTA
Organism: Phycisphaerae bacterium; assembly: GCA_039794345.1. Lineage (GTDB taxonomy): Bacteria > Planctomycetota > Phycisphaerae > Phycisphaerales > UBA5793 > UBA5793. Next base: position 62,167 of record JBDIVQ010000005.1, read on the forward strand.
AGGCTCCTCATCCGGCTTCTTCGCGTCTTTCGGCTCGTCATCCTGTGCTCCCGGCGCGTCAGCGGCTTGCTTCGCTTCGTCGGCATCCTCCTCGGCGCCGTCGTCGGCCTCCTCGGCCTCGATTTCTTGTGCGTCCTCCGCCCCATCGTCGTCGTCGTCGCTTTCAGCGGCGGCGTCGGGTTCTTCCGGCTTGCGCACGGCCGACCAGTCGAGTTCCTGCCCGTCGGCGGTTCGGATGATGCCGCGCATCGCATCGCCTTCGACGACGCTGGTGTACTGCTCCCACGCGCCGCGGCCGTGCAGGTGGCCCGGGAGGACGAAACTGAGTCGCTCGACGCGCCACGAGACGGCCTTGGCCTTGGTCTTCGTCTCGCCGATCGCCGCCTCGACCTCCGGCGATTCGGGCTTGCCGGTGATGATGAGGTCGAAGGTCGCGCCTCCTTCGCCGCCGAGCGTCGCCGCCCAGGTTCCCTGTGGTTTGACGGGGGGGACGGGCTTGAGTTCAATGCGTTCGCCGTTCACCCACAATGCGGTGACGGTGCGGTCTTCGCCGAAGATCTCACCAGTTCCCTCGATGACGGCGAGGTGGGCGATCATGCCCTGCTCGAGGCTCCCCACCACCTTGTCGAGTGCGAGGATCTTCGCGGGTGTGGTGGTGAGGGCCGCGAGCGCCTGCTCTTCCGTCAGCCCCTCCTTGATCGCCATTCGCAGATTGTCGAGGAACTTGTCGCGCTGGCGCAGAGAGGCGGTGGTGAGGGCGACCGTCGCCCCGCCCTCGATGAGGCGGCGGGGGTTGGTCGGCGCCTGCTCCCAGTGCATGAGGGTGAGGAGATCGACGCTGTCGGCGTCCTCGATCGCCTCGATCTTCGGCGGGCCGGGGAAATTGATCGGCAGGATGACGGGAAGGTTGGTTTCGAGGACTTCGCCGAGGCGTTGATACTCCTGCCCGCTGCCGAGCGCGTAGAGGTTGAGGTTGAACTCATCGCGCAGCCTCGCCGCGCGGAGCAGGTCGAGTTCATCGCTGGTGTTGAAGAGGACGGGATGCGGCGGGGTGCGCACGACGCCGCGAAGCGCCGCCAGCGAGTCGTTGGGCACGGGCGGCTCGAGGTGCATGGGGTTGAGGCGGTAGATGTCCATGCAGTGGGCGTACCAGTCGGCGTCGATGAACGTCTGCCGCACCAGCGCAACGGCGCCGATGAGCGAGCCGGGATACCCCTCGCTGCGCCAACCGCCCGTTTCAAACTGGACGACCTGCGCGCCGCGCGGCTGGTGGACGATCATCTCCGCCCCGTCGGCGACGAGGGCGATGGTCGCCGCCTGCCCGCGGAAGATGCCCGAGTCGGGGACGATCTGTGCGGCCGTGAAGCCGATCTTGTGCAGCGACTCGATCACGCTGCGCTCGATCGGGGCCGCATTGAGGGCGCTGAACTCGGCGCGGACCTTGCTGTTCCAGTGCAGTCCGGGCGAACTCGGCAAAGACGCCGGCGCGCGCACCGGCACCGCCAGGTCGATGAAGCCGGCATGGACGGTGTGGCCGGTCAGGTCCCAGACGCGCGCGTCGGGGGGGATGTTCGGCTCAGCGCCGACGTACTCGATCACGCCGTCGCGCAGGACGATCGTGCCCTGCTCGATGACTTTGCCCGGTGCGACGATGATGCGGGCGTTGGCGAGGGCGTGGATGCGCGGGACGTTGGGCGGCGGGCCGTTGGCCGGCTCGCTCGGCGGCTGGGCCGGTGCGGCGGCGTGCAGCATCCAGGAGAGGGACAAGAGGGCGAGGCCGAAACGCGAGTGGCGAGCCATGGGCGATCCCCGACGCGGTGAAAGCGAGAGTGTAGCCCGCACCGTCGCCGGCGAGAATCCGCCCCTTGCTCCGCCGGCCGCGCGCCGATGCAACGAGGCCGCGCATCAGGCGTGATGCGCGGCCCCGGATGGCTGACCCTTGCGTCTCGGCAGCGCCTTGCTGGCGCAGATCATGGGCCGTACAGATCCTCCCACAACTCCTCGATCACGCGGTCGATCTTCTCGCTCGATTCGTAGCGGCCCGAGGCGATCTCGGCCCGGACCCGGCTGATGAGGTTCTCGCGGGCGGGCAGGTCATGCATGACCCGGTCGAGCAGCGCCAGTCGGCGTGCGGTGGGGGAAAGCTGGACCGTGTCCTCATCTCGGTCGACGCCGGAATCGAGCCGGCGTGGTGCATCGACCGAGCCGTTCGATCTATACTGGTTCAGGTCCAGAGGTGGGATGAACCCGCCGCCGAGTGGAGCGATTCCGCTCATGTATTGAGGACTCCTCAGAAGTGCTCGACCGCGGCAGCGGAACGACCCCGTCGCGGGCCGCGCATCGATAGGTTTGGCCTCCACTCCAGCAGATGGTATCGACGCGCGGGCGAAAAAGACTTGCAAGATCGGCCGGCGGGCTCAAGAACCACCAAGTCATTGCGTTGCAAGGTGTTGCGCCACAATAACGGGAGGTCGGACGTGAGATTCGCACATCACATTTCTTCGAGACGCATTGCCGCCGGCGCGCGGGCTGATCTTATCGGCCGCCGCAAGTGGTGGGGCGCGGTGCTGGTCGTCCTCTCGCTGCCGTTCGCCGTCGGGTGCGAGAAGTCGCAATCGACCTCTCCTCGCGGTGACCTCTCGTCAAGCGAGGCGGAGCCGGGGACGCGGGAGGGGGCGCCGGCCGCCGAGCCGAGAATCGTCCCCTGGTCGGCAGACGCGGGGCGAGGCGGCGATGCGCCCGCACCGGCCGCTTCACCGGCAGCGCCGGGCCGTTCCGGCTGGTCCATCGTCCTCGCCACCATCACCGAGCCGCAGCACGATCAGATCGCCGCCCGGTGGGCGGAGGCGTTCAGCCGCCTCACCGGTCTGCGCGGGACGTGGATCGAGACCGACGAGCGAGGTTCGATCGTGCGCTACGGCTCATACGAGTCGGTGGAGTCGCCCAAGGCGCAGGAGGATCTGCGGCGAATCAAGGAGACGCGGATCGACGGACAGTCGCCCTTCCTCGCCTCCTACCTCGCGCGCTACGGCACGACTTCGGCGCCGGGCACGCTGAGCGAACTGAACCTCCTGAACGCACGCCGGCTCTATCCCGGGGTGGAGACGCTCTACAGCCTTCAGATCGGCGTCTACGAAGCGGAGCGCGACACCACGCCCGAGCAGGCTCGCCGTCTCGCCGAGCAGGCCGCGCTCCAGCTCCGCGCGCAAAACGAACTGGCGTTCTTCTACCACGGGCCGAACCGGAGCATGGTGTGCATCGGCGTTTTCCTCGAGGATGCGGTTGATCCCGGCACGGGGATTTACAGCGCCGAGGTCCGCCGCGTGCAGGAGCGGCACCCCTACAACTCCTACAACGGCCGAACGCTTGAGGAGACGATCACCGGTTTCGACGGCAAGGTGCGTCAGGTTCGCCAGCGCAGTTTCCTCGTCGCCGTGCCGAAGGAGTGAGAGAAGCGGCCGGCGTCTACCGGTCGGGCGCTTCGCACTCGCGCCGGACCGCGTCGTAGAGCGTTCCCAGGCCCTGCAGGTCACCGAAGTGGGCCTGCCAGCGATCCAGCAGGGCCAGGCTCTCTTCGCCGTCGATGCGCCGGCAGGTACGCAGGACGCGGACGGCATTGAGCGCCAGCACCGCATGGTCGTGGTCCAGACGCGTCAGCGCCGCCTCGAAGAGGTGGCGGAATCGCTGCTCGCTGGCGGCGATAATCGCTTCGACGGAAGAGGCGTCGCGCTCGCGCCAGTCGCAGATCCAGTTGGCGACGCCGCAGTGGTCGAGCGGGCCCGCCGCGTCATCGTTGAGGATCGTGAGCATCTGCGGCCCCACGGTCTCGGGGGGATACATCATGAGGACGACCATGGTGCTGTCGCTCTCGCCGAGTTCGCCGAGACGCCGGGCGACCGCCGTCGCGACCGGGACATAGCGCGGATCCTGCGTCCGCTCGGCGAGGGCGGCGAGAATGAACATGAGGCTGATGCAGACGGAATCGTTGGCCTGCGCGGCGAACGCCGCGATCCCCTCGGGATGATCGGGCACGCCGAGGATCGACTGCAGCGCCCGATCGTAACCCCCGTCCTCGAACGAGCCGAAGAGCGCCGGCTCGAGCCACGCGGGCGGTTGTCCCGCCGCGGGAGCGGCCCCCGCGGCGGGCGAAGCGGCCGGAGGCGCGGGCGCTGCCGGGTCGGCGCTCTGCTGCGATTCAGACCTGCCGCAGGATTGACACATCACCGCTGTTGCGAGCAACGCCAGCGCCGATGTCAGGCTGCGCCTCATGCCGCGTCTCCTGGGTTCCGACCGCCTGGCAGACAGTAGCGCGGCAGCGTCTCCTGTGTCTCGCGGGTCTCAAGCCCCGGGCCCGCCCCTCTCCTATCCTCATCATCTCTCAGAAACGGAGCGAGACATGGCCGGCGAGAAGGTGGTTCTGGCGTTTTCGGGCGGATTGGACACGAGTTTCTGCGTCCCGTACCTCAAGGCAAAGGGCTACGAGGTCATCACCCTCTTCGTCGATACCGGCGGCGTGAGCGATGAAGAGCGGGCCTACATCGAGAAGCGCTCGCGCGATGTCGGCGCGGCGGGGCACATCACCGTCGATGCCGCGCAGGATCTGTGGGATGAGTTCGTCGTCCCCCTCGTGCAGTTCGGCGGGGCATACCAGGATCAGTACCCCATGCTCTGCTCCGACCGCTACGTCATTGTGCGCAAGAGCCTCGAACACTGTCGGAAGATCGGCACGAAGAACTTTGCACACGGCTGCACCGGCATGGGCAACGACCAGGTCCGCTTCGACCAGACCGTGCGCTCGCTGGGCGACTTCAACATTCTCTCGCCCATCCGCGACATTCAACACGAGCACAAGCAGGTGCGGGCCTTCGAGCAGGCGTATCTCAAGGAGCGCGGCATCGAGGTGCGCACCAGCACCAGCAAGTATTCGATCAATGAGAACATTCTCGGCGTGACGATCAGCGGATCGGAGATCGACCGCTACGACGCGCCCGATGATGACACGTGGAAGATGTGCGTGCATCCCAGCAGGTGGCCGCGCGAGAGGCTGCGCGTCCGCCTCGGCTTCGAGAAGGGCGTGCCGGTGAGCATCGACGGGGAGAAGATCACCGGGCCGAAGATGCTTCAGAAGTTGAACCGCATCTTCGGGGCGTATGGCGTCGGGCGGCACATCTATTCGAGCGACACGACCATCGGCCTCAAGGCCCGCATCGTTTTCGAGTGCCCCGGCATCGCCGCGCTCATGCACGCCCACCGCGGCCTCGAAGAGGCCATCCACACCTCGTGGCAGGCGAACTTTAAGCGGCAGGCGGCGGACTGGTGGGTCCAACTCGTCTACAAGGGCTTCTTCTACGAGCCGCTCAAGAGCGATCTCGAAGCAGCGCTCGCCAGTTCGCAGCGCTTCGTCACCGGCGAGGTGACGCTTGAGACTTTCGGCGGATCGCTCTGCGCCGTCAAGGTCGATTCTAAGCATATTCTCGAGCGACCCGGCGCTTCCTACGCCCAGAGCGCCGACTGGACCGTCACCGAGGCGGTGGGATTCATCAAACTCTTCGGCCAGAGTTCGACCATTTCGGCGATGATCAATCCGATCCACAAACTCTGACCGGTTTACCGCGACGCGCAGGCTCTGCGCAGGGGAGCGCGGCGCCTGCGAAGGGATCATCGAACCTGAATCGACGCGGATCACGGAACCGACGCATGCCCAGCGCGCTTCTGAATTCGACACTCGACCACCTGCGCGCCCTCGTCGCGATCGACACGACCAACCCGCCGCGCGATGCGGCGCGGGCCCGGCGCATCCTCGATTTCGCCGCATCCACTTTGCGCGATGGCGGCTTCCACTGCGACCTTATGCACTTCGGCGAAGGCTGCCTCGCCCTGCTGGCAGTGCGCGGCAAGCGGCCGCGGATTCTCTTCAACAACCACCTCGACACTGTCCCCGCCGCCGAGGGCTGGAGCGACGATCCCTTCACCCTGCGCGTGACGAATGATCACGCCATCGGTCTTGGCGCCTGCGATGTGAAGGGCGCGGCCGCGTGCTGGCTCACCGCCGCGCAGCAGACCGATGGCGACGCGGCGATGCTCTTCACGACCGATGAAGAAGCGGGCCAGAGCGTCTGCGTTCGCTCTTTCCTCAAGGAGCGACGCGATCTGCTCATGTCCTTTGACGCCGCGATCGTCGCCGAGCCGACCAACTGCCGCGCCGTGACGGCGCATCGCGGGCTGGCGACCTCCGCCGGCATCTTCACCGGCACGCCGGGACACGGCTCCTCCGCCCGCGCCCTGCGCGACAGCGCCATACACGAAGCGGTGCGCTGGGCCGCCGCCGCCATCGAGTACGCGCGCGGCTGCGAAGGCGATTCGTTCGGCCCGCTCACCGGCGTCCGCTTCAACATCGGGACCTTTGAGGGAGGCGTCAAGGCCAACATGATCGCCGCCGAGGCGCGGGTGCGCTTCGGCCTGCGCCCGTTGCCGGGCCAATCGACCGACGAGGCGATCCGCGAGTTTCAGCAGCGGGCGCCCGACCCCGGTCGCGTACGCTGGAGCACGGGTTTCTCGGGCCCGTCGCTGCCGGCGGGTTCTGCGGATGTCGCGGCCGCGGTCGAGCGCGCGCAGGCTGTGGCCGAGCGCCTCGGTCTGCCCCCAGGTGATCCCGTGGATTTCTGGTCCGAAGCGTCGCTCTTTTCCGAGGCCGGGCTGACGAGCCTTGTTTTTGGCCCCGGCGACATCGGTCAGGCCCACCGCCCCGACGAGGCCGTGCCCCTCGCCGATCTGGAGAGCGTTACCAAGACCTACGCGCGCCTTCTATCATCCTGATCGTCTCCGGGTGGAGACCGCGTCACTTTTGGCCCGCCGGCACACTTCATGCGACAGACCCGCGAAATCATCACCA
>JBDIVQ010000006.1:0-63055 GCA_039794345.1 Phycisphaerae bacterium
TGCGCAGGCCCGGCATTTCGGCTTACGATGCTCGCGGCTTCTCGGAACGGCGCACACACGACCAATTGCCGGGCCGCGCTCAAAGCAGCGGTCCCGACCTACCCGGAACCGGCGCTTCGCTGCCGCACTCCGGACACACGCCGCTCTCGTTGCCGCGCAGATCGTAGCTGCATGTGATGCACAGCCCCGGCGCGCGACGCCGATCGCGGTACCAGAGCCACGCGCTCGGCACGCCGGCCGCGAGCGCCAGAGTCCAGATCGGCACTGCCACGAGATGCAGCGTCGTTCCCTTGACGACCACGGAAAGACGACTTGAAGCGAACCACCAGTTGAAGCCGCTGAATCTGAGTTCAATGGCCTCGACACGCATTCCTCCCGACGGCGGCTGGGTTCGCATCGGCCACGTCACGAGCAACTGACCCGCCCCGACGCCGTACGCGCCTCGGCTCCCGCCCTGCCGCAGAGGAACCTGCCACCAAGCACTCACCACCCAAACAACAAAGAGCAGCACGGTCAGCACCGTCCCGCCCCACTTGAGAATGCTCCACACTCTGCTCCGCATCACGCGATCATATCGCACCGCCCTGCTCGGCGCTGGCGCTTGCGGTGCGATACCAGGCCAACGCGCCGGCGAGAACGATAGCATTCTAGTCGCGTCGGCCCCTGTTCCTCGCTGACGCTTCGGGCTCGCTTCGATTGGCTGTTCCGCTCACTTCGACGGACACCGTAGTGGCCGGGAATGAACATTCTGGAGAAGGTCGGGGTGAGATTCGGGGTCGTCGCGGCGGCTCGGCGCGGCTAGAAGACTGCATGACTCCCGCTTTTGCCGACCTCACCCCGGATGCGCGCGCCCGCCTGCGGCGCGAGCACACCCCTCAGGCCATCGAACACCGCCTCAGCGCCGGGATGAAGCACAGTTACCTGCGCGACTTCATCTACGGCGCCATCGACGGCGCGGTGACGACCTTCGCCGTCGTCGCCGGAGTCGTCGGCGCCCAGCTGGCCGTGGGGATCGTCATCATCCTCGGGCTGGGCAATCTCTTCGCCGACGGATTCTCGATGGCGATCAGCAACTACCTCGGCACGCGGGCCGAGCACCAGGTCCGACGCCGCACCCGCCGCACCGAGGAACTGCACATCACCGCCATTCCCGAAGGGGAGCGCGAGGAGATTCGCCAACTCTTCAAGGGCAAGGGCTTCAGCGGCGAGCAACTCGACATGGTCGTCGATGTCATCACCGCCGACCCGAAGCGCTGGGTGGACACGATGCTCACCGAGGAGCACGGCCTGGCGCTGGAAGGCGTCTCGCCGTGGCGCGCGGGATGGACGACCTTCATCGCCTTTCTCGTGATCGGGTTCATTCCCCTGTTGCCCTATGTCACGGACCTGCTCGCACCGGGCGTGCTCGGGAGCGGCGTCTTCGCGTGGAGCGCGGCGATGACGGGGCTGGCCTTCTTCATCGTCGGCGCGATCAAGGCGCCCTTCGTCGGCGAATCATGGTGGCGCTCAGGCGTCGAGACGCTTCTCATCGGCGGCGCCGCGGCGGCAATGGCCTTCGGCATCGGCGCCGCGCTGCGCGGGCTGGCGTGAGGGAACACACGGTTCGAGCAGAACCCGCCCGCAGCTCGGGCATGCGCTACGACGCCGCCATCTTGCGCAGCACCGTGTGCAGAATTCCGCCGTTGCGGTAGTACTCGACCTCAACGGGCGTGTCGATGCGGCAGGTCGTGGTGAACTCAATGACCACGCTCTTCCCTCCCCCGGTGGAGGGCTTTGTAGCGCGAACCTTCACATCCTGCCGCGGCTTTATCGAGTCATCGATCTCGATATCGAAAACCTCCGTGCCGTCGAGGCCGAGCGAGGCTGCCGTCTGGCCTTCCTTGAACGTCAGCGGCAGTACGCCCATGCCCACCAGATTGCTGCGATGAATGCGCTCGAATGACTCGGCGATGACCGCCTGTGCGCCGAGAAGGAAGGTGCCCTTGGCGGCCCAGTCGCGGCTCGAACCCATGCCGTAGTCCTTGCCCGCAAGGATGACCAGCGGCGTGCCGTCGGGTCGGCGCTTGATCTCCGGCTCGGAGGTCTGGCAGGCGCCGTAGGCGACGGCGGCTTCGAAGATCGTGGTGAGAGAGCCGGGCGTGAGGCTCGCGGCTTGCGGCCTCGGGGATTCCGGCGAGCCGAGGAACTTCGTGAAGCCGCCTTCCTTTCCTCCGGCGAGGTGGTTCTTGACCCGCACGTTGGCGAAGGTGCCGCGCACCATGACGCGGTCATTGCCGCGCCGCGAGCCGTAGGAGTTGAACAGGCTCACCGGCACGCCGTGCTCGATGAGGTACTTGCCGGCGGGCGAGTCCTTCTTGATCGACCCGGCGGGGGAGATGTGGTCCGTCGTTACGCTGTCGCCGACCTTGACGAGGCAGCGCGCCCCGCGAATCGCCTGTACCGATCCGGGCTTCGCGGGCATGCTAACAAAGAACGGAGGCTCCTGAACGTACGTGGAGTGTTCATTCCACTGATAGATGGAACCGCTGCCCGCGTCGATCGCCCGCCACTCCTGCGACCCTTCAAAGACATTGGCGTACTGCTCAATGAACTGCCGGCGCGTAACGAACTGCTCGACAGCCTTGTTAATCTCCTCCTGAGACGGCCAGATGTCTTTGAGGAAGACATTGCGGCCCTGATCATCCCGCCCGATCGGATCAACGGCGAGGTCGATGTCCATCGTTCCCGCGATCGCGTAGGCGACGACGAGGGGCGGGGAGGCGAGGTAGTTGGCGCGCACGTCGGGGCTGATGCGCCCCTCGAAGTTGCGGTTGCCCGAGAGCACGGCCGCGGCGACGAGATCGCCCTCCTTGATTGCATTGCTGATCGGCTCGGGGAGCGGGCCGCTGTTGCCGATGCACGTCGTGCACCCGTAGCCGACGAGATAGAACCCCAGCGCTTCGAGGTCGCCCATGAGGTTCGATGCGTTCAGATACTCGGTCACGACCTTGGAGCCTGGCGCCAGTGAAGTCTTGACCCACGGCTTGCGCTTCAGGCCGCGCTTCACGGCATTGCGCGCCAGCAATCCGGCGCCGATCATGACGCTCGGATTGCTCGTGTTCGTGCAACTGGTGATCGCCGCAATGACGACGTGGCCGTGCTTGAGACGGAATCGGGCCCCGTCGTTCTCGACGGCGACGCCCTCCTCCACCGACTCGACACACGCGACCGCCGAAGCGTTTGCGAGGGCGGTGCCCCCTTCGCTCGCCCAGTTGTTCTTCGTCGTCTGCGACGCCTCCGTGCACTTGCCGAACACATCCACGAGATCGCGGTTCCACTGTGAGCGGGCGTCGATGAGTGTGATGCGGTCCTGCGGCCGGCGCGGGCCGGCGATCGAAGGCTGGATCGAGGCGAGGTCGAGTTCGAGCGTCGCGCTGTAGGTGATCTTCTTCGACTCGTCGCGCCAGAGTCCCTGCGCCTTGTAATAGGCTTCGACAGTCTCGATGAGTTTTTCATCGCGCCCGGTGAGGCGCATGTAGCGAAGCGTCTGGTTGTCAACGGGGAAGAAGCCGATCGTCGCGCCATACTCCGGCGCCATGTTGGCGATGGTGGCGCGGTCGGCGACTGCGAGGTGATCGAGCGCCGGGCCGTAGAACTCGACGAAGCGCCCCACCACGCCGTGCGTGCGCAGTATCTCCGTGACGCGCAGCACCATGTCCGTCGCCGTCGCGCCGGCGGGGAGACGTCCGGTGAGTTTCATGCCGACGACCTCGGGGATGAGCATGTAGATCGGCTGGCCGAGCATGACGGCCTCGGCTTCAATGCCGCCCACGCCCCAGCCGACCACGCCCAGGCCATTGATCATCGTCGTATGGCTGTCGGTGCCGACGAGGCTGTCGGGGTAGATCACGCCGTCCTTCTCCCAGACGACCTTGGCGAGGTATTCGAGGTTGACCTGATGCACGATGCCCGTCGCCGGCGGCACAACGCGAAAGTTGTCAAACGCCCCCTGCGCCCACTTGAGAAGTTCGTAGCGCTCCGTGTTGCGCTCAAACTCCTTTTCGCTGTTGATGGTCAGCGCGATGCCGGAGTTGAAGGCATCGACCTGCACGGAGTGATCGATGACGAGATCGCAGGGAACGAGGGGATTGACCTTTTTCGGGTCGCCGCCCATGCGCTGCATGGCGCTGCGCAGCGCGGCGAGGTCTACCACCGCCGGCACGCCCGTGAAGTCCTGAAGAACGACGCGGCCGGGCATGAAGGGAATCTCGACTTCCCCGACATTCCGAGCGTCGTAGTTGGCGATCGCGCGGACGTCATCCTCCGAAACGACGTAGCCGTCAAAGTGGCGCAGACACGCTTCAAGCAGGACGCGGATCGAGTAGGGCAGCGTATCGATGCGGCTCAGCCCCTGGCCCGCCAGCGCGGGAAGCGAGGCGTACTGAAGCGACCGGCCGGCGACGTTGAGCGTCGCGCGAGCGTGAAACGGGTGCGAACTCGATCCGGGCATGGCGGACTCCGGCAAACGGGGTGACCACTCAACCGCACCGACTGACACGGCGCCAGACTAATCTAGCACGGTTCCACCGCGCATCCAAACGATGCCGCCTCACCCCCCGGAGAACCACGCCCGACGCGCCGGCGATTCCGGGTGTTCACCCGACGACTGTCCGGCGATCCGAGCACGATCTGCACTCGCCTACGATGCTTGAGCCCCTCTCCCGGCTTTTGCCGGGGCATCGAGATGAACCCGACCGGCGACCTTGCCCTATGCACCCGCAGCAGCAGCCCAGCCCCTTTGCGCTCGACGCGATCTCCGACCTGCAACTTCGTGAGAACTCGACAGCCAGCGGCGGCCGCATCCTCCTCGTCGGCGGAGACTCGATCCTCTCGCTGCGCGCGCTCGAAGCGGGCATCTTCGAGTTGACGATCAACCGCGCCTCGAATCCGCTGGCGCGCCACGCCCCGCCTCTCGCGGCCGTGCCCCCGGCGGATCAGAGCGCCAGCGTCGAGATTCACCCGACAGGCCTGACGCTCTCTTCCTCCGGAGGCGCATCGCTGACCATCGCGACGGGGCGACTCGCGCTCGGCCTCGACTGGCGCGATGCGTCGGGCGATCGCGTGCCGCTCATTCCGCTGAACACGACGCAGATCATCGGCCGCAGCGGCGAGGCGTGCGGTCTGGCGCTGCCGCTGGCGCCCGGCACGCCCTTCTACGGCTTCGGCGAGAAGACCGGACCGCTCAACAAGCATGGCCGGCGGATGAAGTTCTGGAATCTCGACGTCTGCGCTGACCTGCCGGACTCGTTCCGCCGCGACGACTACGACCCGACGTACTGTTCGATCCCCGTCGCGATCTGGCCGGCGCGCGATGCGCGGCGCCGCACCGCCTGGGCGGCGATCCTCATCGACAACTCAGGCCCGGCGTGGTTCAACTGCCAGACGCGCGACTTTGACCTGCCCGAGTCGCTCTACTTCGGCACCTACTGCGGCGAGCCTCGCTTCTACTTCTTCACCGGCGCAACCCTGGGCGAAGTGTGCGCGAAGGTGCTGCGCCTTACCGGCACGCCGCCGATGCCGCCGCTGTGGGCGCTGGGCAATCACCAGTGCCGCTGGGGGTACGACTCGCAGCGCGTGTACAGGCAGGTCGTCGAGGGGTTCATCGAGCACGACATCCCGCTGCACGGCTTCTGGCTCGACATCGACTACATGGACCGCTACCGCGTCTTCACCTGGAACGATCGGCGCGTGCCCTCGCCTGAGCAATTGGCGCAGTGGATGAACGAGCGTGGCGTGCGCCTCGTGACGATCATCGATCCCGGCGTGGCGATTGATGAGCGCGATGAAACGTATCGCGCGGGGGTCGAAGCGGATCTCTTCTGCCGCGCCCCGTCGGGCAGGCCTTTCGTCGGCATGGTCTGGCCGGGCCGGTGCGTTTTTCCCGATTTTTCGATGTCCGAAACGCGCGCGTGGTGGGCGCGGCTTGTGGCGCAGCACCTTTCGCGCGGCGTATCGGGCATCTGGAACGACATGAACGACCCGGCCGCGGGCAAGGCTGACGTGCAGGAGATGCTTTTCAATCGCGGCGCCGTCGAGCACCGCCATCTGCACAATCTCTACGGAACCTTCATGGCCGAGGCGACGCGTGAGGGCTTCGAGCGGCACGACCCGCGAACGCGTCCCTTCATCCTCACGCGCTCCGCCTCGACGGGCATTCAGCGCTTCGCCGCGGTGTGGACCGGCGACAACGCCTCCAACTGGGCCCACCTGCGCATGAGCATCCCCGAGACGCTCAATCTCGCGCTCAGCGGCGTCTCCTTCAACGGGGCGGACATCGGCGGGTTCATGGATGACACCAGCGCTGAACTGCTCACCCGCTGGTACCAGGCCGCCCTTCTCTTTCCCTTCTACCGCAACCACTCGCACAAGGAGTGCATCGACCAGGAGCCGTGGCGCTTCGGCCGGCGGACAGGTGCGATCATCCGCGAGACGATCAACCTGCGCTACCGCCTGCTCGGGTCACTCTACACCGAGTTTGCCCGGCACATTCTCACGGGCGAGCCGGTCGTGCGGCCGCTGTGCTGGTTCAGCAGCGATCGCAAGTACTGCGACATTACCGACACTTACGCTCTGGGTGAGAACCTCATCGTCGCCCCGGTCGTTCACGAGGGTGCGACGAAGCGCGAGATCCTCCTGCCGCCGGGGCAGTGGTTTGATGTCGCCGCCGGCAGGTGGGTGAAGGGCGGCGTGCGCTTTGAGCGGCGCGTGCCGATCGATCAGATCCCGCTCTTTGTGCGCCGCGGGACGATCATCTGCGAGCCGATGCCGCAGTCACCGGAGCATGGGCGTCTCGCCCGTGCGAACGCATCTCCCTTCTGCGCCTGGGACTGCGACCTCACGAAAGTGCGCTGGCGCCTGCACTGCTTCGGCGAAGACGGCCGGGGGGAGCAGGTCATCGACGATGGGCTGACGCAAACGGAGGCTCCGCCGTCACTGCAGGCCGTGCAATGGTCGCGCGGGAGAGTCACCGGCGACTTCCCCCATGATCGCATCGACGAGATCATCCTCCACGGCGCATCGACGCGTGTGAGCGCCATAGCCGTCGGCGGCAGCCGACGACGGTTTCAACGCGTGGCAGCGAGCCAGGCGAAGTCGCGAGAATCGTGGATGCTCGTTGCCGGCGCGAATTCACGCGGGCGCATGCGTTACAGGGAATGACCGTCCCGGCACGCCGGCGCGCTCCGCTGCGCAGAGCCTCCGCGTCGCGGCTCACCCAATCGCCTGATGCCTCGCGCCTGTTACAGGATGATCTGCGCCGCCGGATTGCTCCACTGCCCCAGTTCCTGGCGGAACTTGCTGCCCTTGTCCACGATGAGCGTGCCGGTCAGGTCGACCTCGACCTTGAAGCGCTCGAGCGGCCGCGGGGCCGGGCCTTCAAAGTTGATGCCCGTCTTGCGGAAACCCGAGCCGTGGCAGGGGCACTTGAAGATCTGCGCGGCCGGCAGCCAGTTGGGGATGCAGCCCAGGTGGGTGCAGACGGTGTTGATGGCGACGACCTTTTTCACGCCGTCTTCTTCGAGAGTGACGATCCAGATGTTCTGGCCCTTGTAATCCTCGTAGACACCCATCTCCGAATACGCGGAGAGTTTGCCGACGCGCACGCGCGTGGGCGGAAGGATCGGGGCCTTGGGAATCATGAAAGACTGGAACCACGCCAGCGAGGTGGCGCTGACGAAGATGAGCGCTCCCCACGCCGCGGCGAGTGTGAAGCCGAAGCCGCGCCGCGTCATGCCCGTGTTCGCCGCCTTGGCCTGCGCGATCTCGCGGATGCGGTCGGCGACAGACTTCGGCGCCTTGGAATAGCCCGTGCCGACCATCGTGGCGAACTGGGCGTCGGGCGGCGCGCCAATCGGCAGCGCCTGCGCGATCGCCTCCGGCTGGACCTTCGCGGTCCTGATGATGGTGCGCTGGCCACCGGCCGAGCGACTGCCGGAGACGTGCGCCGCTTCGAGCAGTTGCATCCACTTGGGATCGGGTGGAGCGTAACCGACGCCCGCTGCGCCGCCGCCCCCGCCGCCGTGCCCCTTTCCGCCTCCATCGCCCGCGCCGGCCGTCGCCGGAGCCGCTTCCTTCTGCGCCGCCCACTCCGCCGGCTCGGGGCCTTCCACTTCAATCGTCTCATACTTGATCACATCGACCGGGCAGCCCTCCGCCGCCGTGATGATCGAGGGTGTGAGGGGGCGAGTGAACTCCGCCTTGAGCGCCGGCGGACGGATGACGCACGTCTCCTCCTGCACGTCGAAGACTTCCGGGCAGTCCGTCTCGCACGAGTCGCAGACGATGCAGCCGGGTGCGATCCAGACCTTGACGATTTCCTTGTGCGTTTCCGCCATTTCGCCTCACCCTGGGGCTCTGTGGTGCAAGGGGACGGCCCGCGGCCGATCACCCGTATCGACCCGCCGCGGCGCCTGGATGAGATCATAGCGCCAAGCCACAGGCGCGTCGCGCCATGCCGCAACGAGACCCCGGGGACCGCCGGACAACGGTTCAGCCGGGAACGGCCGCCAGTCTCGCGCGCGATTCAGGGTGGTTTCCTCGTTGGACGACCCGCGACCGGCAGGCACGATCCATGTGTGGTGCCGGGAATCGCTCTGGCGGTTTGACCATTGCGCTGCCTCGCGATTCGTCCGGATCATCTTCAAAGAGGGAGCGCATCATGTCAGCATGCTTCAACAGAGCCTGTGTGGCCATCGGAGTGTTCGGATGGTGGACTGCCGCGTTGCCGGGCCAGGTCCCGACGGAGATCCAGCAGCCCGGCACTCAGCCGGGCGAAGTGGGCAACCTCGAATCGCCGGACAGGTGCGACAATTGCCACGGAGGATACAACCACGCCGTCGAGCCCGCCTTCAACTGGCGAGGGAGCCTGATGGCCAGCGCGGGGCGCGATCCCATTTTCTGGGCGACGGTGGCGGTGGCGGAACAGGACTTCCCGGGCGCGGGCGATCTGTGCATTCGCTGCCACTCGCCGGAGGGCTGGGCGGCCGGCCGCTCGACGCCGACGGATGGATCGGCGCTGCTGGACAAGGACGCTAACGGCGTCGCGTGCGACTTGTGTCACAAGATGACGCGGCCGGACCGGACCGAGCATGTCGGAGTGCAGTTCCCTCCGTTCTTCGCGTTCGATCCGTCCAGCGGGGAGGGGTACTTCGGCAGCGGGATGTCGGTGCTCTGGGGCGGCAATGAAAAACTCGGGCCCTACTCGGACGCCGCGGCTCGACACCAGTTCATGCAGTCCCGATTTCACCGCTCCGTTGACTTCTGCGGCACCTGCCACGACGTGTCGAATCCAGCCGTCGGCGACCTGGCGCACAATGCCGGAGCGCAGGGCACCGCCGACCCGGTTCAGCGCAGCGGCATCCCGGGCGCGCCCGTCGATGGCAAGGCCGCTTTCAACAACTTCCCATATCAGTACGGCATCGTCGAGCGCACCTTCAGCGAGTACAAGGCCAGCCGCGTCGATGACACCCGCGTGCGCGACTACGCCTCACTGCCAGGCGAACTGCAGGCCGGCGCGTTCGCAGCCGCGTACGACGCCTCGATGCTTGCAGGTCGCAACGGCGACTACGCCGACGGCACGGCGCGCTACTTCTCCTGCCAGACCTGCCACGTCTCACCGACGGTCGGAATCGGCTGCAACAAGGAAGGCGTGCCGATCCGCCGCGACCTCCCGCATCACGACATGACCGGGGGCAATTACTGGATTCCGGAGGCGATCGCCTACCTCAATGGCCTGGGCCGCCTGCGGCTCGGCGGCGCCATGACCCCGCTGCAACTCGAAGCGCTCGACGCCGGAAGAGTCCGCGCGCAGCGCAATCTCGATCTGGCGGCTTCGCTCGAAGTCACCGGCGACACGGTCCGCATCGTCAACCTCACCGGGCACAAACTCATCTCCGGCTACCCCGAAGGACGGCGCATGTGGCTCAACATCCGCTGGTTCGACGCCCTTGATCGACTCGTCCGTGAAGACGGCCGCTACGGCCCGATGAACGTCCTCATCGACGGCCAGCCTCAGACGATCAACACGATTCTCGACCTTCACGACTCCAACGCGAAGATCTATGAAGCGCACTACGGCATGACCCAGGAGTGGGCCACCCAACTGCTTTCGCTCGGCTACAGCGACGCCCTGCCCCTGCGCTTCGACCGGATCGACGGTGCGGTGACGCTGACGCTCGGCCAGCTCGCGTCTCTTCCGCCGGGTTCGAAAGTAGAGACATTCCACTTCGTCCTCAACAACACGGTGATGAGCGACAACCGCATTCCTCCATACGGCATGGATTACGAACAGGCTCGGCGGCGCAACGCGCTTCCCGTTCCCGCGGAGCAGTACAACGGGCTGAGCGGCACGTATGACCACTTCGACGACTTCGCCCTGCGCCCCCCGACGAGCGCGGTCCGCGCGGAGATCGCCTTGCTCTACCAGCCAACCAGTTGGGAGTACATCCAGTTCCTCTACCTCGCGAACGATCGCTCGAATTCCTTCCTCGCCGATCAGGGCGAGTACCTCCTGGACGCCTGGTTCAACACCGGAATGGCGGAGCCGTACCTGATGGCCGCGACCGCCTGGACCGGCGGCGGAAGCGGCACTCCCGTCCTGCCGCACTCCTTCACCGTCCGGCGCAGCGGCGGATACACGGGCGCCGTTGAAGACCTGCACCAGAGCGACGATCTGTCCCTTGCCCTGCGAAGCCTGCCCCTGCTCAGCGTATCCAGCCCCGCAATCGTGGTCGAAACCTACGGAACTTCGCCGCACCGAAGCGCGGATCGACTGACCTTGATCCTCGAGGCATCTGCTTCCATCCCGATGATCACGCAGGTTGCCCAGCTGTTCAACTTCGACGGAGGAGCCTGGGAAACGATTGACACATTCGAACTGGAGACAATCGACCGCACTCGAACCATCACGATCAACTCGAACGCCTCACGATTCGTGAATCCCGCAACTGGCGAGGTGATGTCCAGGCTCCTGTACGCGCCTGCGGGCGGCCCTGTCAATCAGCCTTGGAGGGCGCTTGTTGATCAGGCCATCTGGGTCGTGGAGCCCTGACTGAACAGGTCGCCGCCGCGCGGCGTCTCGTTGCGCCCGCATGCAGCCGCCGCGAACCCGGGGCATGGCACGTCTCCGGCAGGTGCTGACGCTTGCGGTGCGATACCCGGCCGAAGCGCGAGCGAGGCCGACAGTCTTCGTGCCACGCTGGTCTTTGCGCCTCGCTGAAGCTGCGGGCTCGCTTCGATTGGAGTCGCAGAAGCCCTGAAGTGATCGCACGGACGGCGAAGTCCCCCCCGGTCGAGGTTCGGTGGATCGCGCAGCGAGGATGGCTCTTCACTTCGGCGTCGCGTCGCGCTGAATGCGAATGGACTCGATGGGAATGAGCGGGCCGCGGTCGATGCCGGGGCAGGTGCGACCGGCACGCTGCCAGTCGCGAGGGTGCCTGAGGTTCTCCGGCCAGAAGGGCCAGGTGCGGCACTGCATCGGACGCACGCGGTAGACGCGGCACAGCGCCTTGCCGGGTTGAGAGTGGCGGTCGAGGAAGACGCAGTCGTAGCCGTGCGGCGTGCGAACTTCGGTGAGCGAGCGGCGGCCGTGGAAGAGGCGCGTGAAATCGCGCTCGACCTCGACCGGGCTGGCGCCCAGAGCGGAGGCGATGTTCCTGAGTTCTTCGTCATTCACCCAGACGAAGCCGGCCGGCCCCGTGCAGCAGTTGCCGCACTGCGTGCACTGAAAGGAGAGTCCCGGCGCGTACCACTCGTCGCGTCGATCGATCTTGTCGAGGCCGGACCGCTCCATCATCCTTCCTGAGGCGCGAAGAGGTTGCCCTGGCCGGGCACCTCGGCCCTGGCCTGTTCGCGGACGTCGTGCGCGGCATCAATGAGCTGGTCGAGGCCATGAAACTCTTTGTAGACGCTGACGAAACGGACGTAGGCGACCTGGTTGAGTTTCCGCAAGCGCTGGGCGACGCGCTCGCCGATGGTGAGGGCGGGCACTTCGCGCTCAAACTCACGATGGAGTTCCTCGTCGATCTCCTCGACTATTCGGGCCTTGGCCTCGGCGGCGATGGGAAGTTTGCCGCAGGCGGCCTCGATGCCGGCGAGAATCTTCTGTGGGTCGAAGGCCTGGCGCGATCCGTCTCGCTTGATGACCATCAGTCGTCCCGCCGTCTCAACGCGCTCGTAGGTCGTGAAGCGCTTGTTGCAGCGGTTGCAGACGCGGCGGCGACGGATGGCCTTGCCGCCTTCGCTGGCGCGGCTGTCGATCACCCGGTCGTCATTCGCCCCGCAGGCTGGACAGATCACGCGTGGAACTCCCGCCATACATCTGGTGGGCCCTTGCCCGCCGGCCGTATATGTTGGGGAGCCGGTGGCCCCAAGTCAAACGGTCGAGTTTCGAAGCGCCCGGCGGGGAACCCGTCAGTCGGGAATCTCGGGAACCTCGACGCCGGCCTTGTGCGCAACCACAAGGGTGTAGGAGACCGCCGACTCCCGGCCCGAGGCGGGCAGATCAACGTCCCAGCGCAACAGCCCTTCCGGCCGCTGACGCAGGCGGAACTCCTCGTCGCGGCTCAGGCCGGGAGAGAAACCTGTTGTGGAGACGGTGATGCGGTCATCGCGCGAAAGCGGCGAGCGGTCCCAGACTTCAATGGGCATGGCCCGGCCGGTGGAGTTGGTGATGCGGATGCGGTACTCCACGATCGTCTCGCGCCCGTCGCCGAGCAGGCCTGTCGAGCGTGTGCGATTGCTCACCTGCGTCCGCTGGGCCGCGACCCGGTGATCGGTGCCGAAGAAGATCTCGACGCGAGACCCCGGCGCGACGTAGGGCATGGTCGTTTCGCCGACGTACTCGCTCCCGAGAAAGACGGCGACCGGCCCCGGCAGCCAGTGGATGCGGCTGGAGTTCTCGATGGTCCCGCGCAGGAAAGCGCTGTTGGAGATGACCGGCACGGCGACGTAACGGAACTCCGGGCGCACGCTGAAGGTGTTGAGCCGCAGGCGCTGGCCCTGATCGGCGCCGGAGGGGATGGTGGCCGGCTCACCGAATCGATAGAGTGCAAAGGGCGGCGACCCGAGCGAACCGCGCGAGACCACCCTGCCCCCCTGCCCCACGAGCCGCGCCAGGCTCGCCCGACCCGAGAGCAGCACTCCTTCCTCCACGGGCTGCCGCAGGGAGAACGACGATCCTTCCGGCGACGCCGGTTCAATGATCCCCGGCGCCAGCGCCGGCGGAGCCGTCGGATCAACGATCGGATGCGTGGAGAAAGCGAATGCAACGTCGCGCCAGTCTTCGCCCGTCTGCTGCTCGACCTCGACCTCGAACTCGAGCGACGCCTGCGCGAGGCTCGGATCGGTGCGCACGTTGTACGACACGCGGCTCTTCACGCCGGAAGCAAGGTAGGTCAGGCGCAGCGGGATCGTCGGGTCGGAAACCTCGTCGATGGAGAGGCTCAGCCGGGCGGAACGGATGAGCGGCGGTCCGGCCGACTCGTACTCGACCCGCTCCGAGGTGAGGCGGTCGATCGCCTGCTGGAGGGCTTGCTTTTCATCGGTTACGGTCCGCCGCCGCTCGAGAAGGGCGGCGTGCTGCTCGGCAAGGTACTTGGAGACGCGGGTGATTTCGTCGAGGTCGAGGCGGCCGGTACCGACCTGCTCGGCGCTGCGCTGAGCCGTCCGTTCGGCGATGGCGTCGAGGAGCCCTTCTTCCTTGGCAAGGACGAGAAGGCGCTCGTCGAGGATGGCCATCTGGCGGCGGGCGTCGTCGAGTTCCCTGGTCTTCGCGGCCAGGCCGACTTCGTAGGCCGCGACGTCCTCGCGCTCTTCGTAGGCGACGCGCGTCACGACGGCTCGCCCGCCGGCGTCGGCGCGGATGGAGGCAGGCTCGATCGTCACGGGCAGGTTCGTGAAGCGCACTTCGTGCAGCCCGGCGGCGAGTTCGACGGAAGCGACGCGCGTCACACTCACCCACTCGCTGTGAACGGTGACGGACTCGATGCGCCCCGGGGTTTCGATCGGCGGCGAGCCGGCGACCGGACCGCCGGCGGCAAGTGCGCCGATGACGACGAGGCGGGCCAGCCGGCCGACCAGACGCTGAACGCGGCAGTTCCACATGGCGACATCCTCCCGGGCCGGTGGGCGGCCGTTCCACCCCCGCCGCCTCAGCCCACGCCGACCGTTACGGGCACGAAGGACGGTGCGCACCGGGCTTCGAACTCTCCGCGGAACTTGTTGACGATGGTGCGCACGGCCCAGTTGTTGCCGTCGGCCAGGCCGCAGATCGTCGTGCCGGGCATGGCGCCCATCGAGCCGGCGAGTTCGAGCAGGAGATCCAGGTCCTTCAACTTCGCCTCGCCGCGCTCAATGCGGCAGAGGAGTTTGTACATCCAGCCCGAGCCTTCGCGGCAGGGGGTGCACTGGCCGCAGGACTCGTTCTTGAAGAACCGGGCGATGTTGCGCGCCACCATGACCATGTCGGTGTCTTCGTCGAAGATGGTCGGGCAGGCCGTGCCCAGGCCGAGGACTTCGTACTTGCGTCCGATGTCGAAGTCCATCTCGGCGTCGAACTGGTCGGTGCCGAGGACGCCCATGCTGACGCCGCCGGCGATGGCGGCCTTGTACGTCTTGCCGCCGAGCATCCCGCCGCAGTATTCCTCGACGAGTCGGCGCAGGGGGATGCCGAGATCGCACTCGTAGACGCCGGGTCGCTGCACGTGTCCGGAGACGCCCATGAGTTTGGTGCCGAAACTCGGCGGGCCGCCGATCTTCGAAGCGCACCCGAGCGACTTGAACCACTCGACCCCGTGCTCGACGATGAAGGGGACGCAGCAGAGCGTCTCGACGTTGTTGATGATCGTGGGCTTTCCGAAGAGGCCCTTGACGGCGGGGAAGGGCGGCTTGATGCGCGGCCAGCCGCGCTTGCCTTCAAGGGATTCGAGCAGCCCCGTCTCCTCTCCGCAGATGTACGCCCCCGCGCCGCGGTGCAGGTAGCACTCGACCTTGAAGTCCGAGGCGCCGTTGAGCAGGCCGCGACCGCCAAAGATGCCCTTCTCGTACGCCTCGGCGATCGCGCTTTCGAGAATCCGCGCCTGGTGGTGGTACTCGCCGCGGATGTAGATGTACGCTGTCTGAATCCCGCAGGCATAGCAGGAGATCGCCGTGCCCTCGAGGAGCATGTGCGGGTCGTAGTCGAGAATCAGCCGGTCCTTGAAGGTGCCCGGTTCGGATTCATCGGCGTTCACGGCGAGGTAGCGCTGCCCCTGGTAATTCTTCGGGAGAAAGGTCCACTTGAGGCCGCAGGGAAAACCCGCCCCGCCGCGCCCGCGCAGGCCCGAGTCCTTGACCAGGTCCACGACGGCTGCGGGCTCCATCGCGAGGGCGCGGGCGAGCGCCTGGTAGCCCCCGGTGCGGACGTACTCGTCGTAGGGCACGGTTCGCCGATCGCGCGGATCGCCGTAGGGAAAGGTCGGAATGCGCCTGGTCAGGACCGGACCGGTCATCGGCATGGCGAGGGGTGCTCCACGGGTTCGGGGCAATCATAGAACACGATGGCAGCCCTGCCATGCCGTCCCCGCCGGGCCGCAGGAACCTCGAAAAAGCCCGGCAGGGCGCATATCATTCACTCAGTCGCACGGCCGCGCACGGGCGACGTCCGCACGGATCCGAGGCTCGACCGAGACCCCCGCCCATGTCAGAGAATCCCACCGCTGCTCCCCCGCTGCCGGAGGAGCCTTCCGACCAGATCGCCGATCTGAACATCGAGCGGGAACTCCAGGATTCCTACCTCACCTATGCGATGAGCACGATCATGGACCGGGCCCTGCCCGACGTCCGTGACGGCCTCAAGCCCAGCCAGAGGCGCATCCTCGTCGCGATGAACGACCTGAACCTCGGCCCGCGCGCCAAGCACCGCAAGTGCGCGAAGATCTGCGGCGACGTGAGCGGCAACTATCACCCGCACGGCGAGGCGGTGATCTATCCCACCCTGGTGCGTTTCGCCCAGGACTGGGTGATGCGCTACCTCCTCGTGGACAAGCAGGGCAACTTCGGCTCGATCGACGGCGACCCCCCCGCGGCGATGCGCTACACCGAGGCGCGGATGACCGAGGCGGCGAGCGCCATGCTCGACGACCTCAAACTCGACACCGTCGATTTCAAGCCCAACTACGACGACACGCGCCACGAGCCGACCGTCCTGCCCAGCCGCTTTCCCAACCTGCTTGTCAATGGCTCGACGGGCATCGCGGTGGGAATGTCCTGCTCGATTCCGCCGCACAACCTCGCCGAGACGTGCCGCGCGATCGAGGCGGTGATCCTCAATCCCGACATCGAGTTGGGCGCGCTGATGGAGATCCTCCCCGGGCCGGACTTCCCCACGGGCGGGCTGATCTGCGGCCGCGCCGGCATCCGCGCCGCCTACGCCACGGGGCGCGGGCGAGTGGTGCTGCGCGGCGTGGTTCGCGTCGAAGACCGCCCCGGCGGGCGGCAGCAGCTGGTCATCGACGAGATCCCCTACCACCTCGTGCAGAACTCGCTCATCGAGAAGATCACGGAAGCGGTCAAGAACGATCGCATCCGGGACATTTCGGCGATCCGCAACGAGTCCGGCCGCAAGAGCCGCACGCGCATCGTGATCGAACTCAAGAAGGGCGCGGATCCGGCGATCGTCGAGAATCAGTTGTACCAGTTCACCCCGCTGCAATCGACCTTCTCGATCATCAACATCGCGCTCGTGAACCACCAGCCGCGCACGCTCAGCCTGCGGCAGATGATCGACTGCTACATCGAGCATCGGGTGGAGGTGATCCGGCGCCGGACGGCGCACCTGCTCAAGGAGGCGCGTAAGAAGGCCCACATCCTCGAGGGCCTGATCTACGCCGTCTGCGACATCGACGACGTGATCAAGTTGATCCGCGCCAGCGCGACGCGGGAGGAGGCGATCGATCAGCTCATGGCGCGGCGCTTCCGCATCGCGCCGGAGCACAAGTACGCCCCGCGCATCCCGCGCTCGCTGCTCGAACGGGCCGGCGGCGAGGGGGTGGCGCTCACGAAGGTCCAGGCCGAGGCGATCGGCCGCCTGCAACTCATCCAACTGGTCGGCCTCGAGATCGAGAAACTCACCTCCGACTACGCGGACCTCGTCGGGGAGATCGAAGGCTACGAGCGCATCCTCGCCGATCATAAACTCGTCCTGGACATCATCCGCGAGGACGTCGTCGAGATGCGCGAGAAGCACGGCGACGCGCGCCGCAGCCGCATCGTCGAAGTCGCCGGCGAACTGGAGCACGCCGACCTCATCGCCGTCGAGGACGTCGTCCTCACGATCAGCCACGAGGGCTACATCAAGCGCCTGCCGGCCAACACCTATCGGGAGCAGGGCCGCGGCGGCCGGGGCATCAAGGGCTCGGAGAAGAAGGACAGCGATTTCATCGAGCATCTTTTCGTCGCCTCGACGCACGACGACCTCCTCTGTCTCACCGACACGGGGCGGATGTTCAAGATCAAGGTCTACGAAGCGCCGGAGATGGGGCGCACCGCCAAGGGCCGGCCGATCGTCAACTACCTCGACCTGCGCGAGGGCGAGCGCGTCCGAGCCTTCATTCCCGTCAAGGACTTCGAGCAGCGTGAAGATTACCTCGTCTTCGCCACCGCCAACGGCACGGTGAAGCGCACCGCGCTCAAGGAATACCGCAACGTCAACCGCAGCGGCATCATCGCCATCAACCTCCGCGAGGGCGACGAACTGATGAGCATGGTGCTCACCTCAGGCCGGGATGACCTGCTGCTCGCGACGGCCGGCGGCATGGCGATCCGCTTCAACGAGTCCGACGTGCGCGTCATGGGCCGCGGCGCCGCCGGCGTGCGCGGCATCAGCCTCGAAGAGGGCGATCACGTCATCGGCCTGATTATCGCCGACGACTCCTGCGACCTGCTCACCGCCACGGAATTCGGCTACGGCAAGCGCACCTCCATGAAGGAGTACCTCGTGCAGTCGGAGGACGGCTCGACGCGGGTGCAGTCGCGCGGCGGCAAGGGGCGGCGGGACATCCGGACCTCCGAGCGGAACGGCCGGGCCGTGGCTATCCTTGCCGTCCATGAGGAGGACAGTGTGCTGCTGGTCACCGAGGGAGCGATGGTGGTCCGCCTGGCGGCCTCCTCCATCGGCCGCATCGGCCGCAACACCCAGGGCGTCCGCCTCACCAACCTGAAAGAAGGCGACCGGCTCATCGCCGTCGCCAAGGTCGTGGAGTCTGACGACCAGGACTGAGCCGCGGGCGATCGTCCCGATCCCTCCGCACTCCAGTCCCCCGTCAGCAGTTGGCGGCGGTCCCCGACGACAACGCCCCGTGGTTTCGGCGAAGTGTATGGGGAGGCTGCATGCCCATAGTCGAGTGGTCTGAACAGGTTCTCGTCGTCGATCTGCTCAACGAGCCCGCACTGAGCGACGATCTCCTCTCGCTGGCCGAGCGCCTCGAAGCCGGCGGAGCGCAGAACGTCGTGCTCAACTTCCTCGGCGTCGGCTTTCTGAACAGTTCCAACATCAGCCAGTTGCTCCGCGTCCGCGAAGTGCTGCGGACCACCGGCGGCCGCCTGTGCCTCTGCTCGGTCAACCCGAGCATCGCCTCGGTCCTCGAAGTCACCCACCTCGACCGCCTCTTTCACCAGGAAGCGGACACCGCCAGCGCCCTCGCCGCCCTTCAGATGGCGGCGGGCGGCGGCGATTGAAGCGAGATATCTCACGCTTGTCCCTTTCTTGATGTCCCGCAAGGTGCTGTGTCAAACGAGTTGTGAAAAAGCAATCTCGGAAACCAACAAGAATCCCAAAATCAGGTGTTGACTTGGGAGGCGTGGCGGGCGATGATCGTGGGTGAGAGATTCCATCGGCAACCTGTTGAGAGTTGCCACATCCGCAGACTGGAAGAAGATGTCCATGAGATTTCGCTGCCTGGCATCCTCATTGATCCTGTCGACGAGCACAATGCTCTGCTCGGCGCAGGTGATACCCGTCGCGGCTCCCAACGTGCCTCAGACCGTTGATGACGCAGTTCTCGGCGCGCAGTTGTACCGGATCTTCGTTGGGACGGGCGAAGGGGCGCTGGTCGTGGAACCGGAGGGGCGCGTGTTGATCTACCAGCGGCTTGAACTTCCTGTGGATGGCAGGGAGTGGCGCATCCTCGCAGCGACCCCTCGAGCGGGCGTCAATCTGAATCCCGGACGCGTCGAAGGGTACGTCACCGTCAAGGCGGACTACCGCGACGGCGCCAATCGGGGGTTCCACGTCGATGTCCGTCCATGGGAAGATGGCGGCAAGACTGTCCATGCGTACTTCTCCCTCACGGTGGGCGAAGAGAAGGGAGCGACACTGAATGATGGAACGACGATCATTCCGGTCATCGGCGTTCAGTCGCGGTCGTTCACAGGCGATCAACTCGATGCGATACTCGCCGCCATGGAGCAACTCGCCGCCAACGACCCCGATGACCTGCGCGACATGTGGTGGTTCCTGCTGGATGCTGCGGCACTGTCAGAAGTCCTGCCTCCGATGAACGACATCCGATGCGCCAATTGTCAGTTTGGCGGACCCGGGTCGTCCAGTTGCACGAATCCCGGCGGTTCCGGCGTTACTTGTGTGTCAGCCACCCACTACGCATGTTGTGGAGGTAGCGGGAGCAATGTATTCGCTATCTGCTGTCCCAATCCTCCGTAAGAAACGGTTGATGAAACAACCGGGCTGTATGCATGTGTTCAGTGCCGAAGTATGATCCGTGCGTCGAGATGTGGGGCTTGGGCTGCCGCCATCTGAGAAGAATAACAGATCGCTGAGATTCGCACCACCGGCACGCCACGAGGCGTGCCGGTTCTTCTCATCTCCCATCGATCGAATCGAGCCGAACATATCATCACCTTGGCACCAACCACCCCGAGGATTGACATGGGCCGTTTCTGTGTGCGCCGATGCGGCGCGGGGGAGTCCAGTGAGGTATCGCATCATCTACTTGATCGTGGCGCTGGTTTTGCTTTGTCTATGCCTCCTCGTACTCCTTGACGTGCTCAAACCGTTTTGGGGCATTGACCATGCATTGTCGTTGGGGATTCCATGGGGCATCGCATTTCTGCTGGTGTGGGTGATTCTGGAATGCCTCCACACATGGGCTCGAGTCAAGTCCTCGGTAATGCAGTGTCCTCACTGCGATCACTCTCTGCGCGGCCTCAAGTGCCCCGAATGTGGCGAGCGCCTCGACAAAGCG
The DNA here is from genome assembly GCA_039794345.1 of Phycisphaerae bacterium. Lineage (GTDB taxonomy): Bacteria > Planctomycetota > Phycisphaerae > Phycisphaerales > UBA5793 > UBA5793. Next base: position 20,274 of record JBDIVQ010000006.1, read on the forward strand.
TCGGACGCCGCCTAATCCGCGATTTCAGCGCTCAGTCGACCCGATCCATGCATGACCGGTACACTTGGGGGCATGAGCCTTCGTTCCTCAAACGGCGCCCCAGCCCCGCCCCCCGCCCCCTCCGGCCACGCCCGCGAGGTCATCGCCCGCATCCGCGGCCTGACCAAGACCTACTACAAGCCGGACGGCTCCGTCCTCGTCGAGGCCCTCAAGGGCGTCGATCTGGAAGTCGAGCGCGGCGAGTTTGTCGCCATCATGGGCGCCTCCGGATCGGGCAAGTCCACCCTCATGAACCTCCTCGGCGCCCTCGACCGCCCCACCTCCGGCGAGTACGTCCTCGACGGCGAGAACGTCGCCCAACTCGACGACGTCGGCCTTTCGCAGGTGCGTGGGCACAAGATCGGCTTCGTCTTCCAGGCCTTCAACCTCATCCCGGCGCTGACGATTCTTGAAAACGTCGAAGTGCCCCTCTTCTACCAGGGGATCCTGCCCGCCGAGCGGCACCGGCGCTCGAAAGAGAAGCTCGAACTCGTCGGCCTCGGCGACCGCCTCCACCACCGCCCCAGCGAACTCTCTGGCGGACAGCAGCAGCGTGCCGCCATCGCCCGCGCCCTCGTCAACGACCCGGCGATCATCATGGCCGACGAGCCCACCGGCAACCTCGACAGCAAGACCGGCGAGGCGATCCTCGAAGTGCTCCGCGACCTGCATGAGCGCGGTCTGACGATCTTCATCGTCACCCACGACGACAGGATCGTGGCGCGGTGCGAACGCGTCGTGCGCCTGCGCGACGGCCTGCTCGAGTCCGACGAAGTGCTCCGCCGCACGGGAACACTCGCCGGCCGCGCCGGCGTCACGGCGTCGGCGGCCGTATCCTAACGATGCATGCGAATCATCGGCATCGATCCCGGTCTGCGACTCACCGGCTACGGCTGCGTAGAAGTCCGGCCGGGCCGATGGGAACCGCAACTCATCGAAGCGGGCGTCATTCGCCTTGACAGCCGTGACGCCGTCGCCTCGCGTCTCGTCGAGCTCTTCGCCGACCTCGGCTCGATTCTCGATCAACTCGCCCCGCGGTGCATCGCCGTCGAAAAGTTGTACGCCCACTACGCCCATCCCACGACGGCGATCAAGATGGGCCACGCGCGCGGCGTGATCCTCCTCGCGGCGCGGCAGCGCGAGATCGACCTCATCGAAGTCGGCGCCACGGAGGTCAAAAAGTCCCTCACCGGCAACGGCCACGCCGCCAAGCGGCAGATTCAGACCGCGGTGCAGGCCCAGTGCCGCCTGAGCGAGCGGCCGCATCCCCCCGACGTCGCCGACGCCATCGCCATCGCTCTCTGCGCCGCCCGGCGCGGCGCCATGCCCCGCGCGCGGGCGCTGGCCTGAAGGAGATCCTCCCATGCGCTACCTCTGCCTCGACGTGGGTGACAAGCGAACGGGACTGGCCGTCGGAGACGACGAGACGGGCGTCGTCTCACCCGTCGGCATGGTCGAGAGCGCCCTCGAAGGCGCGCTCATCGACCGCCTGGCCCTCGCCGTGGATGAACACGGACCCGATGAACTCGTCATCGGCCTGCCCCTCAACATGGACGGCACCCACGGGCCTCAGGCCCGGCGCATCGCCGCCTTCGCCGAGAAACTCGCCGAGCGCCTCCTGCTGCCGATCCGCCTGCAGGATGAACGGCTCAGCAGCGCTGCGGCGGATGAGGCGATGTCGCGCTCGGGCCTGACGCACAAGCAGAAAAAGCAGCGGCGTGACGCCCTTGCGGCGGCGGCGATCCTCCGCGCCTTCCTCGACGCCCGCCTCGGCACCGCCGCGCGGACCGACACCGATGCCCCCCCTACCGTTGCGCCGGCATGAAGCGTCTGTTCCTGCAACTCACCCTCGCCAACTTCCTCCTGCTGGCGATCGTCACCCTCTGGGGGCTGTTCCTTCCCCCCGCCTCGCCGGGGATGAAACAGTTCGACGTGCTCGTCGTCCTCGCCGCCCTCTTCTGCCTCACCGTCCACTCCATCGTCTACACCTACTTCATCGCCAGCGGCAAGTTCGTCCAGAGCGCCATCGAGGAGCACGGCTACGCCGACCGCAACGCCCTCGCGCTCAATAAGGCGTACAAACTCAAGGCCTTCCGCTACGGCTTTCTGGCCATCCTCGTCACCGCCGGGGCGATGATGCTCCACTTCCTTTCGGCTCAGCCGCACGGCGAAGGCGGCCTGTGGCGGGGCTGGGCCGCGATCGGGGCCGGCCTCGCCTTCCTGATGAACATCCACGCCGCCCGCATCGAGTGGAAATACATTTGCGCCAACAGCGTCTTATCCGATGAGATCCTCCAGGCCCTGGGCGATCGGACGAATGGCGGCCCCTCGACCGCCGGGGCGTAGGAGCAGGGAGATGATCTGGTGAACTTCTTGATCGCACTCGTCATGCTGCTGCTCGCGATGAGTCCTCCTCTCTCGCCGAAGGCCGACGCCCCCGGCCCCATCACGACGGCCGAGCAACTCCTCGACGCCGTCGCCGCCGCCGACGCGAAGATCGAGACGCTCCGCGCCACGATCCGCTACAAGACCGTGCACGCCCTGCTCGAGGATGAGCAGATCCGCCAGGGCACGGCGGTGCTGCACATCTCCCCCGATCGCCGCCTCAAGCAGTTCCGCGTGACCTTTACGAAGTTCATCAGCAGTCGCGGCCTCGAGGAGCAGTCGCGCGACTACATCTTCGACGGCCGCTACCTCGTCGAACGACTCAACGAAGAAAAGCAGTTCATCAAGCGTGAAGTCGTCCGCCCCGGCCAGGAGATCGACCCCCTCGCCATCGACGGCCCCCTGCCCCTGCCCATCGGCCAGGCCAGGAACGCCATTCTCAATCGCTTCACCGCCGAGTTGCTCGATCGCGAAGCGGATGAAACGGATCGGCTCAAGGGACACTATCGCGTCCGCCTCACCGCCCGCAACGCCGAGGATGATCTTGAAACGGTTGTCCTGTGGTACGATCCCAGAACGCTCCTGCCCGGTCGGGCCGTGATGACGGAGCGCAGCGGCAACACCGTTCACGTCGATCTTGCGAACATCGCCATCAACAACGGCGAAGTTGATCCCGCCGAGTTCAGCACCGAGTCCCCCCCGCTCACCGAAGGCTGGCGCATCGATGTCCGCAACCTCGAAGATGAGCCGTAAGCGCTGCCGCCCGTTTCTCTCCCGGTAGCACGGGTGCACTTGTACGCTCGCCATCGATCTCCGCCCAGAGCGGCGGCGATCGATGCCACCCCCGTCCGCGCAGGGCAGAGGTATGCGGTTGTGAATTAAGAGGGTGCCACTGCACGCTCGCTGCTCTGAGCGAGAGTGCAGTGCGGGGTGCGGAGGTGTGCGGTTGTGAATCAAGAGGGTGCCACTGCACGCTCGCTGCTCTGAGCGAGAGTGCAGTGCGGGGTGCGGAGGTGTGCGGTTGTGAATTAAAAGGGTGCCACTGCACGCTCGCTGCTCTGAGCGAGAGTGCAGTGCGGGGTGCGGAGGTGTGCGGTTGTGAATCAAGAGGGTGCCACTGCACGCTCGCTGCTCTGAGCGAGAGTACAGTGCGAAGGGCAAGTGCGATCGACGTTGCGGGCCCGCCGCTCCGTCTGCCCCGAGTCCGATCGAAAGGGCGCGGCCCGGCGATTGCGCGTGTTCGCATCGCCCGCCGATATCACGACCAGCCTGCGCCCAACTGTTGCCGAATCGATCGGCGAAGGCCGGTGATCGGCGAAGACCCTCCCTCACGGTCGGGGCTCGGATCATCGCTGCGCGATGAATCGAACCCGCTTCCCTACGGGCCCGATGGATGCCCAGTGCCTGGTGGAGCACTTCCACATCAGACCTATCGATGCGGGTGGCATCGATCGCCGCCGCTCCGGGCGGAGATCGATGACGATTGTGCAAGGGCGAGCGAGAACCCTTGCCGTCTGCACTGCACTCTCGCCCAGAGCCGCGAGCGTGCAGTGGCACCCTCCACACCTGCAACGAAACTGCCCTATTGCCCAGCGCCTGATGCCTGATGCCTGATGCCTAATGCCTGCCGCCTGCTCCCCGCCCCCCACCCTCCACAAAGTGCAGTTCGAGGTACCGGGCGGTGTAGTCCATGATGCTCTTGGCTTCGGGGATGTCGGGGTTGGTCGTCGGGCCCATGGGGTCGAAGCGCATGTCCTTGAAGCGCCGCACCGCTTCCTCGAGCGGCAGGCCGTACTGAAGCGCGAGGCTGAAGGCCTGGCAGAAGGCCTGGATGAGGCCCGAGAGGGTTGAGCCTTCCTTGCTGATCTTGATGAAGACTTCGCCCGGCGAGCCGTCCGCGTGCAGGCCGATGGTCAGGTAGCCTTCCTGCCCGTTGATGCAGAACTTGTGAGTGATCGACTCGCGGACGGATGGGAGAACGCGGCGGCGGTAGGTCATGACAGCGGTCATTGGGTCTGGCCTTTCCATGGCACATCGGTGGTGCAGCGCTTCATGCGCTGCTTTCCGCGGAGCGAACGTGGTGTTTGATCGGAACAATGCTATGCGCCGATGCAAAACTGTTCGTCCCCGCCGCGGAAACTCCGGCCCGTGGGTTCTTCAAGGGATGGGGGCGGGGCAGGGGCGGCGGGCGGCTCGGACGCCGGCCAGGCGGAGCGCGTCAACAGCAGCGCGGACGCGAGGCAGAGCGCGGCGGCGGCGATGAGGCACCATCCCAGCACGCGCCGGGCGAGGGGATGGAGCCACGGCGCCAGCCCCGGCAGCGCCAGCGCGGCGACGAGCAGGCCCGCCGGGCCGAGGGCGGTCAGGCCGGTGAGGTCGAGGGGCTGGTAGTCCACCTCGGCGAGTCGGCCGCGGCTGCGGATCATCGCGCTCCACGGAATGAGTCGCGTGCAGAGCAGGCCGAGGCCCAGCAGCGCGGAGAGGAGCATGGTGGAGACCGAGGCGCGGAGGCCGGCGCGCGGCCCGACGCTTCTGCACACGCCGAGCAGCGCGGCGGCCTGTCCCGCCAGCGCGAGCAGCGCCACCGCTGCGGGCAGCAATGGCGGGGGGATCCGCGCCTTGCCGAACGAGGCCGCAGGCAGCGCATGGCCGAGCGCGAGGGCAATCGCGCCGAGGAGCAGGGCTGCGGCGATGAGCGCTTTCCAGCCCGGGGCGACGGGATGCGCCAGCGGCCCGGTCCAGTCAACGAAGAAGGCGCTGCCGCGCGAATCGGCGCGGCCGGAGTGCGGCGCGTCGCCGCTGACGGTCCAGAGCCAGAGGATGGCGGCGGTGAGGAGGAGGTGGCCGATCCAGTCCGGCAGCCGCGCGACGTAGGCGGCGCTGAGCAGCACGAGGCCGAGCACGGCGCAGGCGAAGAAATGAGGTCCGTCCAGAACCCGATCATGGGTGAAGCCACGCCGATCGAGCAGGGCGACGCCGGAGACGGCGCCGGCCAGGGCGACGGGAGCGCCCACGAGCAGCACGAGCAGCAGGGCCGGTGAAAGTTCGGAGGAAAGCGGGCTCAGCGCCGTCGCCGCGAGGGGAAGGGCGACGAGCAGCGGCAGCCAGAGATCGATCCACGCGTGCAGCGGGCGCGAGGCGGGCGACTCTCGGCCCTCGCGCGCGAGGTTCGGAAGGACGCCGATGCTCAGGGCGCATACCATCGCCGGTACGATTGCGGCGAGGCCGAGATGCACTAGCATCGGCGACACGCCGCAAGTGTAGACGCGGCCGCGCGCCGGCGCGGGAGCGTAAACTGAGTGAGGCGGGCCGCGCCCGCCTGAAGATTCGACCGGACGTGACGCCGCGCGATGCGGCCCGCCAGAGGGCGACAGGATCGGCTTGCCGCCCCTCCCACCTGCGACCGGTCGAATGAACGTCGGACTCGCGCATCATTGAATGGGCCGCGAGCAACCGCCAGCCATCAGCAAGGGAGAGAGTCATGACGTCCTTCCGCAATCGCACCGTCCGAACGCGTACCGCCGCGGCGACCTCCGCGCATCGCCCTGCGTTTCAGCCGCTCGAGCCGCGCAAACTGCTCAGCGCGACTCCGGCGGAGATCGCCAGCGCCCTCGACCTGCCCGAGGGTGTGACGGTCACGTACGAGGGGCACAGCGACGCGGTGGGAGTCTTCGAGAACTACACCGTGCACGGGCTGCTCGGCCTGCCGAGCGGTCCGAACGGCGAGTTCCTGGTGCTGAGCACAGCCCACGCCTTCGATGCGGTGCGCACCACCGACGCCGCCACGCGCGACATCACGACCCGCTACCGCGACCTGGGCGCGGAGGGGGCGGCAGACGACTTTGCGACGGTGCGCTTCACCGTGGAAGTGCCCTTCTCGCTGACCCGCCAGCGGCTGCTCATCGACTTCATCTACGCGTCGGACATGAACACCGACGGCGGCGACTTCTTCGACATCATCATCAACGGCGTGAACGTCGCCGAGCTGGACGCCCGCGGCCGCATCGGGGCCGGCGGGGCGTACGTCACCAACGAGCGCGATCCGGAGATCGGCGAGACGGTGCCGGGATTCGGATTCCAGGTCGGCACGGAGTATTCCGACCTGCTCACCGCCTCCTACTCGATTCCCGACGGCGTGATGACGCTCGACATCGAGATCACGCTCGCCGATTCGAGCGACGCCCTGCTCGACGCGTGGGCGCTCATCGACAACATCCGCTTCGAGACGGCGCAGGTTGTTTACCTCGACTTCGACGGGCAGGACATCGGCGACTTCTACCTTCCGGGGACGAACTACGTCGTGCCGGAGTTCGACGCGAACGACTTCGGGCTGGGGGGCAACTTCGCCGACGTCATCCAGGCCGACCTTGAAGCGGCCTTCGCGGCCTACGACGTCGTCTTCGTCACCAGCGAGCCGGTGAGCGGCGAGTTCATGCACGTCGTGATCGGCGGGCGCAACAGCGACACCGTGACAATCGACAACACGCGATCGACCGAGTGGCTGCGCCGGCCGCTCAACGCCTCGACGACCTTCCGGCAACTGTTCAACTACGTCAACTTCCGCAACGCGAGCGGGACGCAGCGGTCGTTCGGTCTCGCGGACCGGCTCGACCTCGACAACGGCGACCTCGGCGACATGGCGGTGGTCTTCTCGGAGGAGATCGCGCGGCTCGGCGAGTTCGATTACGACGACCTCATCAACACGATCGCCCACTACGTCGGCCGCAACCTCGGACTGCGCGCCGAGGCCTCGACCGCGACCGACTCGATCATGAACGAGGACATTCTCCAGCGCGGCAGCCTGTTCCAGAACAACGCGAACGATCTGCTGAGCATCCAGTGGGGCGACCGCATCCCCGGCGCGGAAGTGATGCGCCAGAACGCAGACGAGGTGCTGCTGGCGAACCTCGGCCCGTCGGACGACTCATCGGGCATCGTGAGGGCCTGGACCGACGCCGCCCGCCTCAATGAGGCGCACTGGACCATCGCCCAGCCGACGCGCAGCCGCCTCTTCGACGCCCAGTTCATCATCATCGGCGACCGGCACACGCGCACGCACGCGATCTTCGCCGATGAGTGGGATTCGGACCAGATCATCGTGACCGACTACGCGGGCGGAGATCCGCAGATCGTCATCACGGCCTCGAGCCGCGACGGCGGGCAGATCGATTTCGAGACTTACGGCCCGCGCAACCTCGGCCAGTACAACCAGGTGACCAACGACGCCCAGATCGTGCTTATCAGCCTCTACGAGGAGGTTGGTTCGGCCCCCATCTTCCGCGGGCAGGCGACGGTCATCCGCACGGCGGCGGCGGACGAGACGGTGTACTACCGCTCCTTCGAGTTCACCGAGGCGGACGGCGACCTAATCACCATCACCCTCACCTCGAACACCGGCCTCTACGCGGTCGAGGAGACGGAGGGGGGGCTGGTCATCACCCTCGCCGAGACTGACTCACGCCGCGACACGATGACGATCAACGTCAAGCGGCGGGGCGACGGCGACGGCCGGGCCGTCATCAGCGGTATTCTCGGCTCGGGGCTGCGCACGCTCAAAGTCCTCCGCACCGACATCAACGGCGCCGGCGTGGACCTCGCGAACATCGGCGTGGGCCGCTTCGACAGCATCCTCGGCTCCACGAACTTCAACGTCCGGCAGGACGATGGGGTGAACGGCAATCTCCAGTTCGACTCGATCGGGGGCGAGTCCCGCTTCGTCGTCGGCCGCCTGGCGCGCAAGTTCCGCGCGGAGGAGATCACCGGCGGGTCCTTCGCGTTCGGCGAACTCGTCCGCTTCGACGCCCGCAGCGACATGGGAGCAGCGCGCCTGGACATCGAGGACGCCGACCGCGCCATCATGAAGATCATCGGGAGCGTCACAGGCGGCGTCTGGACTGTCTGGGGCGAGGATGACCGGCGCGATTCCTGGAAACTCGTGGACATCCGCGGCTCGGCCAGCGGTCTGAGCCTCGAGGCGCCCGGCCGGCTCATGACCCTCAAGGTCCGCGAGGACTTTGAGGCCGACGTGGATCTCCTCGCCCTCAACAAGGCCACCCTCCGCGGCGACTGGTCCGGCACGATGATCCTCCGCCACGACGGGAGCGACTTCCGCGAGTCCTCACGCTCCATCAAGGCGCTCGGCGCGGCGCGCGATGTCCTCTTCCAGGCACAGGACTCCGTCCGCCTCATCCAACTCGGCACGTCGATCGACAGCAACTTCTACGTCGGATTCGACTTCTCCGTCACGAGCGGGCTGGTCGTCGATCCCACCCTCATCGTCAACGAGGAGGCGCGGGTCAAGACCTTCAAGATCCGCGGCCTGCGTGACGAGTTGTTCGGAATGGTCAACTCGATCGTCTCTGCGGTCACCTTCGGCAAGGTGTATCTTGACGACGTGAACGGCGACAACGGGGGCGTGCCCTTCGGCGTCTCCGCCCGAAGCGTCGATCGAATCCAGTTCAACACCGGCACGGGCGAGATCGTCAATCGCGGCGAGTCCTGGTACCTCGACAACGACAACAGCGACGACTTCCTCCTCGGCCGGATCATCTGACCCGCCACGAGTCTGAGACTCCCATCCTCCCCCGGCCCGCGCTCGGGCCGGGGGCTAGGATGGGCCCGTGGAAGGGCTGCAACTTCACTGCGGCAGGGCCGTAGGAAGAGGCGTCCGGTCTGTTGATCCAACCCCAGGGGAACCGCGATGCACCAATCGATGCTGGTCCGTGCGGCGCGCCGCCTCGGCGCTGGCGCTTCACTTTCGCTCACGATCCTCCTTGCCGCCTGCCAGGGCAAGGATGCCTCCAACCCGCACGTCTCCCCCGCCCTTGAGGGCGGCGAGGCCGCGTGGTCGGCGGAGGTCATGGCCATCATCGACGAAGGCAAGAACCGCAATCAGGTAATGGAGCACCTCCGGCACCTCACGCAGGGAATCGGGCCGCGGCTGACGGGCTCAACGCGGGCGAAAACCGCCAACGAATGGGCGGCCGAGCAATTCCGTTCCTGGGGGCTGGTCAACGTTGAGGTTCGTGAGTGGGGAACGATTCCCGCGGGCTTCGACCGCGGCCCCTCCTACGGCCGAATGGTGGCGCCGCGCGGTGCGGACCGCGAGTTCGAGTTCACGTGGTCGGCGTGGACTCCGGGGACGAACGGACCGGTTCGCGGCACGCTCTACCGCGAGCCGGCCAGCCAGGAGGAGTTTGACGCCATCGCCGCCAACCTCAAGGGCGCGTGGATCCTCCAGCCTGCGCGCGGCAGCGGAGCGAGGCGCGGCGTGATCGATCCGGGCGGCGCCACCCCGACCGACTGGCTGGCCAAGTGCCGCGAGGCGGGCATCGCCGGCGTCATCTCCGTGGCGCGCGGCGGCGAACTCGTCCACACGGGCGGCAACTTCCGCAACGTCGATCTCGACAGTCTCCCGACCTCGACGAACATCACCGTCCGCCGCTCCGACTATGACGCCATGAACAGCCGGCTGGCCGACGGCGAGGAAGTCGTCGTCGAGTTCGATTGCCAGGCCACCTTCATCCCCGGCCCGGTGCCCTGCTACAACACCATTGCGGAGATTCCCGGCACGGACAAGCCCGATGAAGTCGTGATCGTCTCGGCCCACCTCGACAGTTGGGACGGTCCCGGTTCGCAGGGAACGGTGGACAACGGCACCGGCTCATCCGTCACCCTCGAAACCGCGCGCATCCTCGCCGCCAGCGGCGTCAAGCCCAGGCGCACCATCCGCTTCATCCTCTGGACGGGCGAGGAGCAGGGTCTGCTCGGCTCCCGGGCCTACGTCGAAACCCTCTCGGATGAAGAACTCGCGAAGATCTCCGCTGTGTTCGTGGACGATGGCGGGACCAACTATCAGGGCGGGCTGCAAGTCATCGAATCGATGGCGCCGATGCTCGCCGAGGCGACCGCGCCGATCAACGAGGCCTTTCCCGAGATGCCCGTCGCGATCAACATCAACCCGCGCATGCCGCGCGGCGGCGCGAGCGACCATGCCTCGTTCAACGCCAGGGGCGTCCCCGGATTCTTCTGGGACGAGGTCGGCCGCGCCGACTACCGCTACGCATGGCACACGCAGAACGACAAGTTTGAGCAGGGCATCCCGGAGTACCTCATCCAGTCCTCCACCTGCTCGGCGGTTACCGCGTTCAATCTCGCCAACGCCGAGACGCTTCTGCCTCGTCAGCCGCCTCTGGCGGAGGGTGAAGAAGAGGAACAGCCTCGGCCGCGGCGCCGGTCGCCGGCGAGCGAGCAGAACTGACGCTCGGCGCGGGCTGGAACGCTTCCACTCCCCGCGTGCCGCTGCCGCGTGGCATCGATCGCCGGCTGGCTTGGCCGGAGATCGACGGCCAACGTGCAGGCGAGCCGGTGGTGGAAAGGGCCGCCACACGGCATCGCGCCAGCGTGCCGTGTGAGAACGCGCCAGCGTGCCGTGCCCCCCCACCCACCCGCACGTCGGGTGGATCTGCTCTACTGGATGGCGCGCGAGATGGTCATGATGGGCAGGAGCATGGCGATGGCGACGAAGCCGACCACCGCCCCCATGATGCCGATCATCGCCGGCTCGAGGTATTGCGTGGTGCGCGTGATCGCCTCGTCGAGTTCCTCCTCGGCGGTCTGGCCGATCTGCTCCATCACCGGTCCGAGACGGCCGGTCGCCTCGCCGGCGGAGACCATGCGCACGACGTTCGGGCTGATGAGGTGGCTCTCCGAGAAGGAGTTGCTCAGCGAGCGACCCTGCTCCAGGTCGAACTCGACCTGCTTCCAGAGCGACTGGTAGTACGCGTTGTTCGTCAGGCCGCGAGTGATCGCGACGGCCTCGAGCAGATCGACGCCTGAGACGATGAGCGTCGCCATCGTCCGCGCGCTGCGCGTCAGGAAGAGTTGGCGGTACATGCTCCCGACGACCGGCAGGTGGAGTTTGGTCCAGTCCACGCTCAATCGACCGTAGTGCGTGCGCAGGAAGAGGGCGGCAAGTACGCCGACGGTCACCAGCGCCATCGCGATCGTCAGCCAGTTTTCCTGCAGGAAGGCGCTCAGGGCGAGCATGATCTTCGTCGGCGCCGGCAGAAGGGCGGCGCGCTTCGCGTAGATGGAGGCGAATCGCGGCAGAACGACCGTGACGAGAAAGACGGTGATGACGAGCGAGAGAACGATCATGACGGAGGGATACGCCACCGCGCTCTTGATCTGCCGTGCCGTCTTGAGTTCCTTGTTCATGTACTGCGAAACGCGTCCGAGCATGAGGGCCATCGTGCCCGAGGCCTCCGACGCCTTGACGAGCGTGACGGTGATGGGCGGAAAGACGCGCGGCCAGCGGGCCATGGCCGATGAAAGCGTCGCACCCGAGTGGACCTCATCCTGGATGGCGCGCGAGATGCGCCGGAAGTGCGTCTGCTGTCCGACGGCGTTGAAGGCTTCGAGGGCGTCGCCCAGGGGAACGCCCGCCTCGAGCATCACGCTGATCTGGTGGCAGAACTCGATCACGTCGGCCCGCGAGACGCGCTTGGCCGCCTCGACCGTGCGAATCTGCTCGACCCGGCTCTCCATCGACCGCACCACGCCCGGCGTGATGTCGAGGACGTACTTGCCCTCGGCGCGGAGGAACCGGCTCGCCTCCATGATCGACTCGGCGTTGACCGTGCCGTCGATCAGTTCCCCTCGAAGATCGCGTGCTCTGTAGGTGAAGACGCCCATGGTGTCCTGCTCCCGTCTTTGCGCCGTTCCGGGCGTTTATATAGCGGTCGTGTAGAAGACCTCTTCGACCGTGGTCAGCCCTTCGACCGCCTTGCGCAGCCCGTCCTGTCGCAACGTCGTGTATTTCAGTTTGGCCAGGGCACCGCGGATCTCGTGCAGGTTGGCGCCGCGGCCGATGGCCTCGAGCAGGTGCTCGCTCGGAATGAACAGTTCGAAGATCCCCACGCGCCCGGAGAAGCCGGTCGTGCGGCACTTGGCGCACCCCGCACCACGGTGGAGCGACTCGAACGTGCCGATCGACTGCTCGACGGCCTTGCGCGTGACGGCGTCCGGTTCGTAGGCCTCCTTGCAGTGCACGCAGATCTTGCGGACCAGCCGCTGCGCCAGCACGCCGCGCACGATGGCGGCGACGAGGTAGGGCTCGATGCCGAGGTTGATCAGGCGCGTCACCGCGCTCGGCGCGTCATTCGTGTGCAGCGTGCTGAGCACGAGGTGCCCCGTCAGAGCGGCCTGCGTCACGATTCTCGCTGTCTCCGAGTCGCGAATCTCGCCCACCATCACCACGTCCGGATCCTGGCGGAGCAGCGAACGGAGCGCGGTGGCGAAGGTGAATCCCGCCTTCTCATTCACCTGAAACTGGTTGATGCCGGTGATGCCCGCCTCGACGGGATCTTCGACCGTGCTGATGTTGATCTCTTCGGAATTGAGTTCGACGAGCGCGGAGTAGAGCGTCGTGGACTTTCCGCTGCCGGTCGGACCGGTGACGAGGATGACGCCGTTGGGCTGCGTGACGATCTGCCGCCACGTCTTGAGCATCTCGGGCGTGAAGCCGAGCTTCTCGACGTTGACGATGACGTTGCTGCTGTCGATGATGCGGACGACGACCTTCTCGCCGTTCTTGCCGGGCATGGTGGAGACGCGGAGGTCAACCGGCCGGCCGTCGAGCATGACGTGGATGTCGCCGTCCTGCGGCAGGCGGCGCTCCGAAATGTCCATGCCGGACATGATCTTGATGCGGCTGACGATCGCCAGTTGCATCGCCGGAGGCGGGCTGATCTTCTGGTAGAGCCGGCCGTCCACGCGATAGCGCACCCGCAGCCGGCCGTTCTCCGGTTCGATGTGGATGTCCGATGCCCCCTCCTGCACGGCGGAGTAGATGAGGAAGTTGACGAGTTTGACGACGGGCGAATGTCCCGCCACCTCCTCAAGTTTGGACAGTTCGGTAATCTGGCGCTCTACGACGGTAAAGTCGTCCTCGTTCAACTCCTGGTAGATGTCGTCGATGACGAAGACGTTGGCGTCGGGAAGGTACTGCCGCAGGGTGTTCTGGATGTCGGTGGCGGCGCTGGCGACGATCTGCACGTCGTAGTTGCTCAGCCGCGTAATCTCTTCGACGAGATAAAGGTTGGCGGGCTCCGCGACGGCGACGGTCAGACGGCCCCGCACCAGAAAAAGCGGCAGCACGCCGTGCGTCTCAAGGAACTCGCGCGGCAGGGTCTCGATGACCTTCGGATCGGCAAGTTTGGGCGAGACCTTGGCGTAGGGCACGCCGTAGGCCTCGGCGAGGACGGACAGCACCTGGTCTTCAGTGACAAAGCCCATCTCGACGAGCACCTCGCCGAGCAGCTTGCGATGCCCCCCCTGCCCCTGTCCCGCCAGCGCTTGATTCAATTGCTCCTCGGTGAGCAGGCCGCGCTCGAGGAGCATCTCTCCGAGTTGCATTTTCGTGCCGTCGCGGAGCGAGCAGCGATCGGTGGTCATGGATGCCTGAATCATGGTGAACTCCAACGGGAAGGCGCTGTGTAGGGAGCGCCTGAATCTTCGCGGTCTCCTTCCCGGCACAGGAGCGCCGGGGCTTTGCCTTGATGCCTTGATCCCTTGATGCCTCGATCCCTCCTCGTCTCACCGCAGCGACCGAATCGCGTCGGTCACTTCCTCGTGGGTGTCGAACTGGTGCTGCAGCCGCGTGATCTCGAGGATCTTGCGGATGTTCTCATCCGGCGCGACGAGTCGGATCTGGCCGAGATGCTCGGCGGCGGCCTCCTGGAGCCAGAGCAAGGTCTCGAGGCCGGCGCTGTCCACGAAGGTCAAGCCGTGCACCTGGAGGACGAAGTCGCGCGTGCCGCGTGAGATCCGCTCGGCCACGGTGCGCCGGAGTGAATCGACGTGGTCGTGCGTCAGGTCGCCCTCGATCGAGACGATGGAGATCTTGTCGTGGTCCTCGTACTTGACTCTCATGCCGCCACCCCGCTTTGCTGCTCCCGGGCCCGATCGTCGTCGCGCATGCGCTCGTAGGCCCGCAGGGGCGGGAGCGCGGCGCCGGCCGTCGCCTCCGAAGCGGGCAACGCGTTCGGGTCCATCATTTCGAGAAAGTGTGGAATCAACTCCGGATCGAACTGGCTGCCGGCGCACCGCCGCATCTCCTCGAGTACGTCGGCGCCGGACAGCGCCCGCCGATAGGTGCGCGTCGAACTCATGGCGTCGAAGGCATCCGCGATTCCGACGATTCGCCCGAAGAGAGGAATGTCCCCGCCGGCAAGCCCCTGCGGATACCCCTTGCCGTCGTAGCGCTCGTGGTGGGACATCACTCCGGGAATGATGTCGTCGAAGTTGGGGATGTCGCGGAGGATTCGCACGCCGATCTCCGGATGCCGCTTGATCATCGCGAACTCGTCGTCGGTGAGGCGGCCGGGCTTGGAAAGAACCGCCTCGGGCACGCCGATCTTGCCGACGTCGTGCACCAGGCCGGCGATGTGAACGCGCTGCACGACCGCCTCGTCGAGCCCCATCCGCGCCGCGAGCTCGCGGCTGAGAAAGGCCACGCGCCGCGAATGGCCGCAGGTGTAGCGGTCCTTTGCGTCGATCGAAGCGGTGAGCGCTTCGAGCGTGCCGAGGAACATCTTCTGCAGCCCGTCGTACAGTCCGACGTTGTCAAGGAAGATGCGCACGTGCTCCGCCGTCGCGCCGAGGATCTTCACCTCGAAGGAGTTGATCTGGCTGCTTTCACCCATCTTGCCGCCGACGATGATGGCGCCGTAGACGGTCTGATCATCCGCAAGCGGCTGCACGATGAGCGATCGTTCGAGGGCCTCGAGTTCGGGGCAGTTGCACGTCAGCCCCTCCTCGCGCACCATCGGATTCGGGTCGTTGCGCGTCCGGATGACGTGGTCGAGCGCCGTGAGCAGCGCCCGCCGCTCGCAGGTCAGTTCCCCGGCCAGGAACAGCACGTGCGCCAGGCTGCGGCATCCCGGCTTGCGATCGCTGAGACGGATGGCGATCCAGCGGAAAGGCATCACCTCGAGCAGGTCCTGGCAGACCGAGTCCAGGAACTGCCGCGGTTGACGCACGACATTCATGTTGCGGCTGATTTTCTGGAGCAGGGCGAGTTCTTCATAGGCGTCAGTCAGTTGCCGGCCGAAGGACTCGATGTGCCCGTCCGCGTCGCGGAGGTCGCACAAGTCGTGGAGCCACCACTCGATGGCCTGAATGAGCGTGGGCACGGCGGTGCGCTCGGGGAGCGACTGAACCATGAGTTGGCCGCGAGGGTCGCGTCGATCCACCCGGGCGCAGACCGTCCCCATCACCGGATGGTCCGGCAATTCGGAGGAGGCGACCAGGCAAAGAACGTACCCCAGCCGCCGGCGGCGCTGGAGGATCGGAACAACGATGAGCATGAGGGGCAGGTCGAGCATGGCGCCGCGCGGCGACTCCACGTCCGTGCCGAAGTGGCGCCCCGCCAGGCACACAGCCTGCTCGACCCCGCCCACCAGGTCAAAGAGCCACGCAAACTGGTTCTCGATCAGCCGCGGGTCGTCGAACGCCGGACCCGTCGCGAGCAGGCCGGCGGGGAGCGAGGCACAGCGTTCCGCGAGGTTGCCGAGGACCTCGCGCAGTTCGCGTCGATCGATCGGATTGTCCCCGCATGCCGCGCTCATTCAGCTGACCTGACCCCCACGGCTTCCGTCACACACGCGACGAGTTCTCTCGGGCTGAAGGGCTTGCCGAGACACTTGCGGATGTTCACGTCGCGCAGGTCGGCGTCATCGAGGGCGAAACCGCGAGCCGTGAGCATGATGACCGGAATCGACGCCGTCGCCGGGTTCTGCTTGAGGCGCTGGCACATCTCCAGGCCGGTGAGAAACGGCATCTGGTAGTCCGTGATGATGAGGTCAGGGCGCTGCTCGATCGCGGCGGCGAGCCCCTCCTCGCCGTCCGAAGCGGTGATCACCTCGAACCCGGCGTTGGAGAGTTTGAGGCTGACCACGTGCTGGATGTACGTCTCATCGTCCACCACGAGCACGCGTGCTCTGCCGCCCGATTGCCCGCTTTTGCTGCCGCCGCCGGCTCGCTCTCTCTGCACGGCCATGATCTCATCCTCCCTGCCTGCATGGCACGATGAACCAGAAGCGGCTTCCCTTGCCGACTTCGCTCTCAACCCCGACTTCGCCGTGGTGGACCGACTCGACGATCTGCTTGACGAGGTTGAGGCCGAGCCCCGTCCCCTTCGCCACGCGCTCGTGCTTGTCCACGCGGTAGAACTTGCTGAAGAGTTTCGGCAGCGATTCGGGCGGAATGCCCAGACCGGTGTCCGAGACGGACACGATGACGGAGCGGTCGCAGTCGGTGAGGTCCGGCGCGACGGTCACCCGCCCCCCTTCGGGCGTGTACTTGATCGCGTTCGAGATCAGGTTGGTGATGACCTGCTTCATCATGTCCTTGTCCACGTCCGCGTGGCAGGCCTGGTGCGGGCGCTGGAAGTGGATCCGGATCTTCTTTTCCGCCGCCTGGGGCTTGAGAAGTTCCGCGGCCTCCTGCGCGATGGGAACGAGGTCCACGTTCTCCCAGTTCGCGGTGATCATCCCCGCCTCGATGCGGCTGATGTTGAGCATGTTGTCGATCATGCGGCCGAGGCGCTCCGCTTCGTGCTGGATGATCTCGTAGAACTCGCGGCGGGAGCCCTCGTCGCGGGCTTCGCCGTCGAGGAGCATCTCGATGTAGGCCTTGATCGAACTCAGCGGCGTGCGGAGTTCGTGGCTTGCCTTGCTCACGAACTCGTTCTTCATGCGGCTGACCTGGCGCTCCTGCGTGATGTCGTGCAGAATGGTCACCACGCTCGACGCCTCGCGCGTCGGATCGGCGAGAGAGGAGAGCGACACTTCGAGGTTGAGCGGCTCGGGCTCGCGCGGCAGCACGCACTCGGCATGCTTGCGGGAGTTCGAACTGCCAGCCTCCGCGGCCTCCTTGATGAGGCCGACGATCTGGCTCTCGCGGAGCACTTTGCTCACGGGCTTGTTGAGCGCCTCCTCGCGGCGGAAGGCGAAGAGCGACGCCGCCGCCTCGTTCGCCATGACGAGTTCGTTGAACTCGTTGGTGACGAGCACCGCGTCGCGCAGCGAGTGCAGGACGTCGGAAAGGTGCTGCACCTCCGTCTCCGCGAGATGCTTGCGAATCTCCGTCTGGCGGAACTGCGAGCGAACGGTGCGACACTCGCCGGCGAGTTCCTCGACGACTTCGAGATGGGCGCGGGCGATGGCGTCAAGCGGAGCGATGAGCCGGTGGGTCGGCGCCTCGGCAGGCTCGGCGACCTCGACGGTCGCGCGGAGTCGCCGGAGCTGCTTCTGCGCCGCGGCGCCGGCGGCGAATCCGCCGCCTGCACCCAGGAGCGCGCCCAGGAGCATCTGCACCCCCAGGGCTGTCCACGTCGGCAGACCCGAATCGTTCGTCACGAGGCCGGCGATGACCGCCGCAGCGACGGTCGCGAAGGCGCCGAGCGCCGCCATCGCCAGTGAAATGATCCAGGCCAGTTTCATCCCCCGCACGCTCCCATCTCGTTGCTTCCTCGCCGTCGGATCGCATCCGATCGCATTGCGCCGGCCGCGGGGCTCAGCGATCGAACTCGGCGCCCTCGGTCGCCACGCCGGCGAGCAGGAGCGACTGCGCCCTGGCGCTGTTCGGCGCCACCATCCGGGCCGTGCGGAACGCCTCGATGGCCTCCGCCTCGCGCCCGGCCGTCTTCAGCGCCATGCCGAGCAGGATGTAGGGCTCCTCATGGGACGGGCGCAGGGCGCAGGCGCGCTCATAGTCGGCGATGGCCGCGTCGAGGCGGTTCTCCCGCTCGTGCACCATCCCCCGCAGCATGAAACTCTCAAACCGGTTCGGCCAGACGGCGATGGTCCGGCTCACGACGTTCTGCACGCGGCGCATGTCGCCGAGTTGAAATGACACGCTCCCGAGTTCGAACCACAACTGCGGATCGCTCGGGTCTTCGTCGATCAGTTTGAGGTAAATGGACCGGGCCTCAACGAGGCGGTTGCCCGCGGTCAGGCACAGGGCCTTGAGGTGGCGCAGGTCGGGCCGGGCCGCGCACTCCGGATCCTTGAAGAGCTGATCGAGGTAGTACTCCGCCTTGGCGTGGTCGCCCGACTGCATGAGGCTGATGACGAGCAGTTCCATGATGCCCTTGTCCTGGGGCATGAGCAGCAGCGCGCGATGGAAATGCTCGGCGGCGATGGCGGGCTCTTCGCGCAGCATCGCCAGATGCCCCTGCGCCCGCTTGACCGACGCGTTGTTTTCAAAGTGCTGGCGGGAATTCTCCAGAAGATGCTCCGCCTCGTCGAGTCGCCGCATCGCCATCAGGGTTTCGAGCGCCGCCAGGAAATAGTCCGGGTTCGTTTCGTCGGTGGCGAGCGCCGCGGCGTAGCGGGTGTAGGCATTGGCCGAGTCGGACCACCGCTGGTAAACGAGGCCGGAGTAGTAGTGGGCGTCGCCGGCGTCGGGATCGAGCCGCAGCGCCGCGTCGAAGGACTGCAGCGCCGCTTCAAGCCGGTTCAATTCAATGAGCACGCGGCCGCGCATCACGTGATAGGAGGGCTCGGTGGGCACCAGCGAAATCGCCCCCTCGATGTTGATGAGCGCGTTCTTGAGATTCCCGACCTGGAAATCCTGCCGCGCCTGCTGGGCCGCGAACTCGGCGCTGTTGCCGGCGAATCGCTCGCGCGCGTCGACCCGCGCCTTCTCAGGCGCCGTCTTCCCCGCGCAACCCGCCAGCGCCAGGGCCAGGCACGCCGCGAAGGCCGCGAGGACGCCGCGGCTCAGCGAGCCGGCGCGCCGCGGTGGTCCCGATCGGGGAGGACACTGGTGGATTCGAGCCGTTTCGGTCATAGTCATTGTGGAATCCTCCGCGCCGCGGCGCTGTGGTTCACCCTCTTCACTTGGCTTTGCGAGCCGTCAATCCTCGTTCGCCCAGGTGCGTTCCAAGCTCTGCTGAGGCGCTTCTCTCCATCCGCGCGTTCATTTCGAGGGAACCGTGTCAGTCGGCACCTCGACGAGCACGCTGCCGGAGTCTTCGCCGGGCAGCGCCGGCGCACCGGATTGCTGCGCCGCCACCCACGCCTGATACCGAGCCAGCGCCGGGCCGAAATGCAGCGCTCCCATCGGCGTCACCGAGAGGCTCAGCGCGACGGACTGCCCCAGGCGCAGGTTCTGCTCCGCCGTCTGAAGGGCAAACTCGCTCTGCTGTGCGGCCGTCCGCGTACCGGGATCGCAGGGGTCGCCGGCGAGCGGCGGGAGGAGCTCCGGGTTGGTGAACGCGTTCTCGTCGATGTTCCAGACGCCGGTTTCATCCTGCCACGTGCACAGGCCGTACTCAAACCAGCAGTCGCTCATCTCGGTGCTGCCGCGGTTCGAGCCGCCCCAGGAAATGTCCTCGCCGGTCTCCGACGCAGGCGTCTCGCCGCCGGTTGAAGTTGCCGCCGGGGCGGTCGTCGGTTGTGCCGTCGTGCTCGCCGCGGGGAGGGCTGTAGGCCCGGTCGCGTCGCCCTCTGTCGTCGTCGAGTCGCCGCCGGTTGAACCGACCGGCGCCGCAGCACCAGTCGCCGTGAGCAGCGGATCGACCGCCGGCGCCGCCGGGGCGTCGCTGCTCTGCGGCTCGGTGTTCAACTGGTTCAGGCTGGCGTCGATGTGCTCGTTCGACAGGTTGCGCATGATCGAGCCGTTGAACCACTTCTCCGACTTGCCGAGCAGGCGCTCGCGCATCTGAATGACCTGCGGCTGCGTGCGCTTGAGACTGAGAGAGAGGTCGATGTAGTAGAGGGCGAGTTCGGAATCGCCGGCGGCGATCGCCTCCTCGGCCTTGAGGTTGTAGCCGTTCGTCAGCCGGTCGTTGCTCCAGGGCAGGACGCCGGTCCGGGCGCCGAGGCGGGCGTCTTCGACCATCTCGTTGGCGCGCTGGCCCTCGGAGATGAGAATCTCGTCGCGCATGATTGACGGAGTGATGAGGAAGGTGATCTCGCTGCGGCGGGTGATGTCTTCCTTGCCCTTGAAGGCGGCGCCGATGATCGGGATGTCGCCGAGGAAGGGCACCTGGCGGCGCGTCAGCGTCGTCTCTTCGCGGAACAGCCCGCCGAGCACGATCGTGTGTCCGTCCTTCACCACGACGTTCGTCTGAAGTTCCTGCGTAATCTGGTCGGGAATGGTGAAGGTGCTGCCGTCGCTGCCCGTCACGTCGCGGATGATGCCTTCCGAGACGCTGGGCTTGAGTTCCATGCGGATGTAGCCGTCCTTGCCGACGAAGGGCCGGAAGATCAGTTGCGTGCCCGTGTCGAGGAACTGCACCGTCTGTGTCGTGCTCGTCTCCGTGGAGGTCGTGGAGAGGTAGCCGATTCGGCGGCCGATAAGGATCTGCCCGCGGTTGCGGTTGACGGCGAGGACGCGCGGCCGCGAGAGGACGGTCGTGTCGGTCACCTCGTCGAGGACGCGGAGGAAGATGCTGATGTCGTCGGAGATGATGCCGACCTTCAACCCGCCGGCGCGCTGCGTCTGACCGACGTTGCTGCGGACGGCGGTGGCCTTGTTGTCCGGGGGCTGGAAGCCGCTCTCGCCTGAGCCGCTCAGCAGGTTGTCCACCGTCGAGAGCGGATTGGTGAAGTCGAGGAAATCCACGTCGGCCAGGAGCGACCAGTCGATGCCGAAGGCGTTGTCCTCATTGAGCGTGCTCTGGAGCACGGTCGCCTCGACCTGGACCTGCTGCGGCCGGATATCGAGTTCGGTGATGAGCCGCGCGATCTCCTCGACGTTCTCGGGGTAGTCATGGACGACCATGGTGGCGTAGGAGGCCCAGTTCTCGCCGCCGCCGTCCGACTCGTCGGGCTTGATGCCGGGAGCGACTTCGGCGCTGACGGCGATGGTTCCCTTCTCGGAGAGCAGCGGCGTCACGAAGACGGAGGCGTCGGCCGCGTTGAGGTAACTGAGTTCGAAGCGGCGATAGACGGGCTGCTTGGCCGCCTCCTTGATGGCGCGCAGTTCCTCGAGGGTGTAGACCTTGATGAAACTGCCCTCCTCGACGTAGCCGTACCCGTTGCTGTTGAGGATGGCGTCAAGGGCCTCGAAGAAGGTCACGTCGTAGAGGTCGGCCGAAACCGTGCCGCTGACGTTCTTGGAGACGATGATGTTGCGCTGGCTCTGGATGCTGAGCATCTGCAGAACCTTCGCGAGGTCGGTGTTCTGAACGTGGATGTCCACCGTCGAGTAGGCGGAGACTTCCACCTGCCCGTCGAGTTCATCCTCGACGCTTCCGCCGGAGCGTGCGGGCTGCGCCGGGGGCGTCTGCGCCCAGGAGTCAAGGTCGGTCTGCCCGATCGCCGGACTCACCAGGGCCGCGCAGGCGGCGCACGCCAGCCCATAGGCCTGAAGCGAGCCGAGCGTGAAGAAGGATCGCGGTGAAGGCGCGGGCGCGTTCTGCGGGAATCCGGCAAGAGGCGCGCGAGTCCGTCCCGTCGTAGCATTGCAGTCCGTCATGATTGATTTCTCCCCTCTCGAGGCCGGCCCGTGCTCCGCAGTCCCATCGCGGAATCGGGTCCGATCACCCCGGAGTGTCCATCTTCAATTCCACCCGCACCTGATCCTTCACCAGGATCACACTCCGCTTGAGCACGCGCTCAAGCACGAATCCACTGATCGTCCCCCCCTCGCGCACCACGCGGTCGTTGATGACGGCGGCCGGCGCAGCGCCGAGGATGAGGCTCCCAAGTCGCAGGCCCTGCGCTTCGCGCTCGATCTGCTGGCGCCGGGTCTCCGGAGAATCTTCGGGCGTCTCGGATTGTGACTTGGGGGCAACCTCGTCAGACCCGGCCGCTTGTTCCGGCTGGGAAAGCAGTGCCTGTGGTGCGGCGAAGATATTGCGCGCCGGCGACTTCGGGGAGTCCAGATAAACCAGCGGCGCTGACTCGATCGACGGGCGGCGCGGCGCCTGCTCGTGTGTCGTCGCGGCGTCAGGCAGGGCGGCGGCGGCCTGCTCGGCCGGCTCGGCCAGACCTGTGCGCGGCACGTCCTGGAGCAGCAGCAGCCGCGCCCACAGGAGCAGCCCCACCGCCGCCAGCGTGCACATCGCGCCGAAGCGGCGCCGATCGGTCGTCAGCCGAATCCACAATCGCTGAAGATCCTCGTTCACGCGCTGCCTCCCTCTCTCACTTTGCCGGCGCCGCCGGCTCGGGGGCGGCGGCGATGCGGTAGAACGCGTCCAGCCCCAGCGTCGCCTTCACCTCGCCGTCAGACGGATTCACGTTCTGCGCAGAGAGCGAACTGATCCGCACCAGCCGGGGAAGGGCCTCGATTCGCCGCACGAGTTCGACAACCAGGTCGAAGCGGCCGGTTGTTTCGACCAGCAGGCCCGTGCTGGCCGTGGAGCCGAAGGCGGTCTCCCGGCCGCGGTTGAGTTTCGCGCCGCCGAGTTCCAGTTCGCGGATATCCGAGGAGATGCCGCTGATCACGCCGGCGACGTCGCCGGAGTCGGGAATCGGCCTCGTCTCCGCGGCGAGCCGTGCTTCGAGCGCCCCGAGCCGTCGGCGTGCCCGGTCGCGAAGGGCGTAGTCCTCCTCCGCCTGGTCCACGCGCTGGTTGAGCGTGCGGACTTCCGCCAGCACGCGGCCGCGCTGCTCATACGCAGGTCGGACGAGCGTCAGGTAACAGAGAATCGCGGCTCCGAAGAGGATGGAGCCGTACTTGAGCCGCGTGAGCATCGAGTTCATCGCCCGGCGCTCCTTTCGTCGCTCGTCGGCGCCGTGGAGGCGCGTTGTCGCGGCGGCCCATCTTCGCCGACCCTCGTGGCGCCTCCCTCTCCGAGGACGAACCGCCGCTCCAGGTCAACCTCGAAGCGCACGCGGAACTCGCGCGCCGCCGATTCGCCGATCGTCCGCGTACGATCGAAGTCGAGAATGACGCGGTCAAACACGGCGTGCGACTCCAGGCGCCCGATGAACTGGGCCACCTGCACGCCGTCCTGCCCCACGCCCGTGAGGGTGACGGTGAGGAAACGGAGCAGGTTGCGTTCATCGACCTTGCGCCCCTTTGACCGGTTGACGCGCTGGCGCAGTTCCTCCATGGCGGAGGTGGCCTCGGCGCGCTGCGAGACGTTCAGATCGAGATCGGTCAGGTAGAGTCCGGCGGGCATTTCATGACTGACGAGCGCCAGCACGTCGCTGATCTCAATGGGCAGCGCCAGGCGGTAGTAGTCGGCGAGGCGCTCCGCGGCGGCATCCGCCTTGCGGTTGATCTCAAGGCCCTCCGCACGGACAGCCTCAAGTTGCGCCGCCTGCGCGGCGAGGCTTTGCGCCAGCGCTTTCATCCGTCCAACGCCCAGGCGCGAGTGAATGACCAGACCCGCGATGACCACGGCCGTCGCCAGCCCGTAACCGGCGAACCGGCGGCGCAGACGCGAGTCCCCCAGGCGCTGGCGGTACTCGGACGGCATGAGGTTGATGGATCGGCTCACGCGGCACCTCGCTTCGCCTTCGCCGGAGCCGCCTTGGCCGCGACCGAACCGGTTCCGCGACGCCCGGAGGACTGGAACATCGATGCACCTCTCATGCTCAGCCCCGCGGCCACCGCCCACTCCGTCAGCGAGACCGAGCGGCGCTCCAGGCGCATCTGTGCCGAGGTGACGTCGATGCCTTCGAGCGGACTGGCGACGCGCGCCTCGAGTTTCAGATGCTCGGTGAGGATGGCGGCGAGGTTCGGCTCGCGCGCTTCGCCTCCGATGATGCTCACGTGCTCCGGCCGCGCCCCGCGGAACGTGACGCTGTAGTACCGCAGGCACAACGCCGCCTCCTGCCCCAACTCGTGCAGGAGCGGACGCACTGCCTCGTACGCCGCCCGGTTCACCCGGTCACCCGGGCCAGCCGGCTGGTCCGAATCCGACAGGCGCTCGAGGCGCAACTGCCGGGAGGCCTCCTCGTCGAGGTTCAGACGCTCACCCACGACCCGGTTCAGATCGCGGCCTCCGATGGCGATGGGCTTGACGAATGCGACCTCACGGCCGCGGGTCAGGCACACGGTCGTGCCGCTCAGTCCCACGTCAATGATCATCTGCACGACGGCCTGATCCTCCTGGCGGCGCAGCGAGCGAGTTAGATTGCGGGCGGAGGCGAGGAATGGGGCGTCGATGAACAGCGGCCGCAGACCCGCGGCGATCAGGGCTTCAAGGGAGGAGGCGAGCATGCTCCGCCGCGCCGCCACCAGGATCACTTCATCGCGCGTGTCGTGCCCCTGCGCCACCTCGCCGGCGCGGATCCACTCGACCTCGAGTTCCTCCATCGGCACAGAGAACCGCTCCGACGCCTCCCACCGAACTGCCTTCTGACGCTCCTCGTCGGTCATCGCCGGCATGCGCACGGCGCGTACGAGCAGGTCCGAGGCGCTCGGCGCCACGACGCAGGCATCGCCCTTGAACGGGCTGGCCTCGAGGGCGGCGCGCACGGTTCGCTCGATCTCGGTGCGGCGCTGAGCGGGATCGTCCGTCAGGGGCCGAGTGAAGAGGCGGCGCGAGGCCGCGGTGACGCGCAGCAGGCCGCTTTCCTCCTGCATCTGCATCAACTTCACGCCCGAGGCGCCGAGATCGACGCCGATCGGAAGAATCGAGTTTTTCAGGAAGTTCCATCTCACCCGCGATGCTCCTCGTTCCAGCAGCCGGCGTCACTCCAGCCTGGTGACCGACACCCGGCCGGTGAACCCGCTGACGCGCACCTCGAAGCGCTCGCCGTTCCCGCTCACGACGAATGAACCGCCGATGCTTGATGCGTTCTCGCCGTTCACCGGGCCGCCGATCGCGTCATAGGTGATGAAGTTCTGCCCGCCGTCGAAGTCAACTCCCTCGATCCTGATGTTCGGGAAGCGGCGGTCGGTCGTGAAGTCGATGACGTAGCGTCCCGATCCCTCGTTCGAAATCGGGTCATAGAGCACGTCGTTCTCCGGATCAAAGGGAGAGGCGAGCAGTCGATAGCCTGTTCCGTCCTCCGCGAAGAGGACGCGGCGCGGCGACTGCCACGCCATGGCGTCGGACTGCGCGAAGGACAGGTCGGAGACGATGCGGCGCACCGCCGCCTCGGTCTCGAAACTCACCGCGTTGCGCATGTTCGGAATGAGGATCGACGCGGCGATGCCCATCAGCGCCACGACAATGAGGATTTCGATGAGCGTAAAGCCCCGTCGCGATTCCCGCCCACCCGGTTGTGCGGCAGTTGCGTGCATGGCAGGCTCCTCAGGTCGCCTTCGACTCGGTCCACCCGCCAGGATCACTCGCCTTCGATGCGCACAGGCGGCATCGAAGTGACCTTCACTTCAAACTGGCTTTTCTCGATGAGTTTGCGCAACGAATCGACGTTGGCGTTGAGCCGGCGCAGTTCGCGGATCATTTCGAGTCGCTGACTTCCCGCATCGGGGATGCCGACGGGCTGGAGCCCGGCGACGGCGGCGGGAGCCAGCGCGCCGCGGTCCGCGACGATGATCGTCGCCAGCAGCCCGAGGGCGACGGCGTTGAGGGTCAGGAGCGTGTTGGCGTATCGGCGGCGGCGCATGGGGCCCTCCTCGCATGGCGGGCGAAGACGGAGCCGACGGGCGGCCCCTCAGAAACGATCCGAGGGGGCGGCCCAGCGCAGGTCCGTCACGATCGTGCCCACTCGCCGAGTATCGGTCGGTTCATCAAGCCAGGTAAGGCGAATCACCGCCTGTGCGGGTGCGGCGTCCGGACGTAGCGGTTGCGCCGAGTCGGTGCCGGTAATGTCGCAGCCGACGAGAGGCTGCGCGATCACCGCACGGAGCGCATCGGCGCGCCCGAACATCGCCTCCAGCCGCCGCACATCTCGGACGTCGCGCAGCGTTACCGCAGGATCGTCCTCGGCGGCCGGAGTCCACGTGAAGGCAATGAGACTCCTCAGCACCGGGCTGTAGCGGAGGACGAGCAGTTCGGAGAGGTTGATGACGCCGGGATAGCGGCCGTCGTCCATCCAGAAGACGAGCAAGTCGAGTTCGGTTGAGCCCCCGCTGCCATAGACGAGCGCCAGGGTCCGACCTGCGCTGCCGATGAGGGATTTGAGCAGTTCATGCTGCTCGAGGTGCAGGGGTGAGAGTCCGGCGGCTGACGTGGTGGTGGATGAAGCCGGTCCCCCGGCGCGGAGGATTCTCGGTCCGACGATGACCGCCGACGCCGTGAGCACCGCCGCGGCGCCGAAGAGCGCGATCGCCTCGGTCCAGGCGGCAGCGCGGCGGCCGCGTGCGGCGGCGCGGCGCGGCGGTCCTGCTTCTTTGCGACTCGAGACTCGATCAATAGTCGTAGTAGGCGCGACCATTCTCATCCTGACCCGGGAGGTACGCCTTGAACTCCATCGTCTCGGGCTTGTAGACCCATCCATGGGACGTTGGTCCGGTGGGCGGCGGGGGAAGTGGACTTCCGTTGGCGACCACCAGGACCGTGCTCAGACCGTTGATGGGGTTGATGGGAACTTCCGCCATGTAGGGGCCGAAGCGGAAGGTCTGCGATGAACTGCTGCCGACGGTCCCATCCGAGGCGGTCGGGTTGGTCATCTGCGCGACGAAGTCCGCCTCGGTGGGCGTGGCGTCCGGGTCGCCGCCGGGGTAGCCCGGTGAGACGCCGTGATGCTGCGCGCGATAGACCTGGATCTGCTGCCGGATGTACCGAAGATCCTGAAGGAGCGCGGAACTGCCGGCGATATTTGCCGCGCCCGAGAAGCGCGGCGCCACGATGGCCGCGAGAATCGCGATGATCAGGACAACGATGATGAGTTCGACGAGTGTGAACCCTCCATCGCGCCTGCGCGTCGTCGATCCGTGCTGGTCTCGGTTCTCGGACATCTTCCGCTCCATCCGGGCGGCCCGTCAACGCGGCGGGCCGCGCCTCGCCCGGATTCAGTCAGCCGTTACGGCCCGGGCGGGCTGTACGTATTCGCTATCTCGTCAAAATACGGGGCCGTAATCACTCCATTGACGTCATCCCACACCCAGCCGATGTCGGTCGCCTCCTCCGTGCCGATTCCCGCGGACTGCGTGAAGGGGTTATAGGGTGCGCTCATCAGATAGGTGTTCTCGTCGGGGGGGTTGACCAGCGGATCCCAATCGGCCTCGGTCCCCGTCGTGCCAAGAGGCGGCAGGGAGTTGTGCCGGGCCTTGTAGACTTCGATCTGACCGCGGATCGTCTGCAGCTGGCTCTTCACCGTCGAGACCGAGGTCTCGACCCGGGCGTTCGTGAACTGGGGGATGACGACGGCGGCCAGGATGCCGAGAATGACCACGACGACGAGAATCTCGACGAGCGTGAAGGCTCGGGCTGGCTGAGTGCGACGGCAGCACATGGCGTTCGGCTCCGCGTCACGCGGTTGCCCGGTGACAGTTCCACCCGTTGACGAAAGAGAGGCGGCCGTGTTTCCACAGCCGCCTCTGAAGAGATCCACTCAGACGAGATTACCGGTTGTAGATGTTGTTGATCTCGTCGAAGCCGACGGCGTAGATGCGGCCGTTGGCGTCGTCCCACAGCCAGCCGTCCGTCGCGGGGTTGCCCTCGACCAGCGGATCAGAGCCGGCGACGATGAGCGAGTTGCCCGTGAACGGATTGATGGGAGCGGACTGGAGGTAGGCGCCTTCCGTCCACGCGCCGTTGTAGGTCGACGGGTCAGTGAGGGGAACCCACTGCTCGGCGACGAAGTCGGGCACGAAGCCGTTGTGCTTGACGCGCATCAGTTCGATCTGGCTGCGGACCGTCTGCAACTGGCTCTTGAGGGACGAGGCGGAGGCCTCCTGGCTCGCGTTGGTGAACTGCGGGATCACGATCGCGGCGAGAATGCCGAGAATCACGACCACGATGAGAATTTCCACCAGCGTGAAGCCCTTCCTGCGAATACAAGCGTTCATCATCGATGACTCCTTCACGAAATGATTTGAAGACGCAAGCACGGCTTCGAGTTCTTCGACTGGGCCTGCGTCTTCTCCCGGGCCCGGCGACACGTGTTGGACTGAACGATCTCCGGGCGCTCGGCGGCGACCGGCGAGTGGCGCGGCGCGTGCGGTGTCCTCCCCTTCGGCACACCGCCTGACCGCCGCAGCCCTCGAAATGCCTGAGAACGTGCGTTCCATCGTCAGGTACATCGACCCGCGACCCTGCCCGCTGCAGCCGGCCGCTTCAAGAGAGCCCGGACTTTGACGCCTGCGCCGCGGCGCGGGTATACAGACCAGCGGACGGCAGGGCGGAAAACGACGGCGCGCCGGCCCGGGGGCCGGCGCGCCGCGAATGCGTCGCCCGATTATCGACTCGCGCCGTCTCAGTCGGAAACGATGAGCGGAACCATATTGGACGCCGGGAGGTTCAGCGCACCGTGCGCCTGGGCGGCGGCCGTCGCCACCGGCCCCACCGCGGTCTTCACCAGGTTCACCAAGGCCGCGACCTGCGCCTCGCTCGCGTAGGAGCCGAACCGTTTCGCGGACTGCGCCACATACTCGAACAGCGCGACCTGCACGACCTCATCCGGTTCGGCCAGCGCCGCGTTGAGCAGCGCCGATTGAGCCCGGGAGCCGTTCACCCAACTGAGCGTCTGCGCCGCCGTCAGGCGAAGATCGCCGGTGAAGTTCGTCAGCGCCTCGACCAGCGCCGCCTCCGCCATCTTGATGTCATAGGCCGCGCTGTTGCGCACCGCGATGTCGCGCAGCACGCGCAGGGCCTCGGCGGCGTAGGCGTCCGCCTCTTCGGAGGTGATGAGTTCGCCCGTCGTCGTCGATACGAGCGCCTGGATCGCGTTGCCCAACTGCTCCTGCGACAATCCGAGGCGGACCACCGCCACGCGCCGGTTCCCGTCGAACTGCCGCCTCAGGCTCACCACGTCTTCGGAGGCCGTCAGCAGCGCCACGGGGGTGGCGGCGACCTGAAGGTCGGTCTGAATCGAGGCGACGATCTCGCGGGCGCGATCAGGCCCGGTCATCACGAGGAAGAGATCGACACCCGGCGCAGCGGCGAGGTCGCCGCGAAGCCCGGCAAAGGAAGACCGCGGGGGGAGCACCTTGAAGCCCATATCCCGCAGGTTGGACGCCAGGCTCCGCTGATCCTCCTCGTTGTCGGCGATGACCGCCGCGAAGCGATCGTCGCCCGTGCGGATCGCGCCGGCCAGGATGGGCACGACGCGGTCCGAGCCGTCGAAGGAATCCATCGGCAGGGCCCGGCCGAGCGCGAGAGCCGCGTCGTAGCGAACGCGGCGCTCCGGGAAGGCGAGCGAATCAATCAGCGGCGCCGGCCGCCCTCCGCCGACCCACAAGCTGGCGCCGCCGGCGGTGCCGTTGAGGGCCGCGATGGCGTGCCGCGCCAGCCGCGCGTTGAGGTCGCGATTGGCCCGGTCAAGCACCATCTGCGCCGCGGCGGGTCCCGCGGCGACGGCGTAATAAAGCGGCGGGCGACGGTCCGGCCCGTACGTCGGATCCTCCCCTTCGCCCAACTGGTCGTTGCGGCGGAAGTTCGAGGCGATCCACAGGCTCAGCGCCTCGAGCGAATTCGCATCGTGCCGCAACGCGTTCTCCGCGCACCGCATCGCCATGACTTCGGCGAAGATGTGCGTCGGCACGGCAACCGCATACAGACCGGCGCCGGACCGATAGAACCAGACATTGTTCGTCTCCTCGAGCGGCCAGGCGACCAGACTCTCCGCCTCCGACCAGTAGAGTTCGGCGAGGGTGAGCCAGATGTCCACCGTCGAGGCGTCGGCGAGGCCGCCGAGCCGCTGATGCGCCCGCGCCGCCGCCGCCCGCGCCGCCGCCGCCGCCGTCGGATCGTTCATGAGCGTGCGCAGCGCCGGGAGAGCGTGAACGTGATTGATGCGGCCGAGGATGTCCGCGAGACGCTCCTGCGTCACGGGTTCAACGTGCGGCAGCGCCACCGAGAGCGGCGTCACCGCCTGGCGGCCGATGTTCTCCAGCACGCCCGTGCAGGCGACCTTCAATTCCATGGGATTGGCGCCGACGAGCACGTCAAGCAGTTGCGGCACGGCGAATTCCCCCGCCGCCTTGAGCGCCTCTTCAGCCATGAGCCGCCCGCGCGGCGTGCCGACGAGACTCTGAATGTGACGCGCGATCTCCTCGGGATCCCGCGCCACATCGATCCGCCCGCGATTAATCCGCATCTGGAGTTTGCCGGCGACGTCCTCGAGTTCCGCAACCCGCGTGGCGCGCACGAGGGCGTCGTCGAGGCGCGACCAGACCCCCATCTCGTCGATCATGCGATAGAGGTCGGCGTCGGGGATGTCGGACTCGACGATGGCCTGCGCGGAACTGTGCGCCAGTTCCGGCCGGGCGACGAGGACATAGTGAATGAAGTCCTCGATCAGCCGGGCCTCGCGCGGCTTGTTGCCCGAGTCGGGCGTCTGCGCCTCCGCCGCGGAGACGGAAGCGAGGAGACAGGCAAGGACGAGGCCGAGCACGCACAGCCGGCGCAGTGAGGTGTGGAACACAGGCAGTCTCCGCCAAAAAGGGTCTGGACGAGTCGTCTCCGCCGGCCGTTCCGCCGCGCCGGTCGAGAGGCCGCGAACGCCCGCCGCGGGGCGGCGGGGCGGCATCGTAAGTACGGAATGTATCGAGTGGATGCGCCGGTGTCAACGAGGCGACCAAAAACCCCCCGCCAGCCCCCATTCCTCCGCCGGCCTCACCCGCGCCGTTGACCTTGGCATCTCGCACCCGTAGAGTCGCTCGTCAAGGGCGTCCCTGACGCCGCTGTCGCCTGCGGGCGCGGCAGGGTCAGGGCTGAAATGGGAAGCGTGGTGCAAATCCACCGCGGACGCGCCGCCGTGATGGGTCGCTTCGGGTTCCAAGGCCCGAAGCAGCCTCCGACCATTCGCCACTGCCGGGCCGCTGGCCCCGCGGGAAGGCGGTCGCGGGAAACCCTGAGCCGGAAGACCTGCCACTGACACGAGGCCTCATCCCTCGCCCCGGAAGGCGGGCGGAACGCCTCACGTTGGCCGTCCTCGCGCTCCGGGACGTCGCGGCATTGGGCTTCTGTTGCGTTCCTGGCAGAAGACTCGACCCCGACTCGGCGAGGGCGGTCGTGTCGCTGCCCGCGTTCAGGAACCGCCCCTCGCGTCATGGGGGCGAGCAGAGGAGTTCCACCATGCCATTCCTGTTTCGATTCGGCCGGGCGCGGTCCGCGCTCGCGCTCATCTTCGCGATGACGTTTGCCGCCGCGAGCGCCGGCGCCGCGCCGCCCTTCGAGTACCGCGGCGAAGGGCGCGGGCCCGGCGGCGCCTTCGACGTGCTTCCCGACGGACGCCTCGTCGGCATGTCCGGCGACGACGTGCTCGTCGAATCAGCGCCCGGTTCGGGGGCCTTCGACCTGGCCGGCTCCTTCGAGCCGGGGCTGATCAACCAGTTCGGCGCTTCGTTTCTCTCGCTCAGCCTCGACGGCACGCGCTTCCTCGTCGGCGACGGGAACTTCGGCGGCGCCCGCGTGCATGAAGTGGCGGTGCGCGACCTCAACGGCGGCGTCATTCGACCCCGTTCATTCGACCACGAGAATTTCGCCGCCGCATGGTACGACAGCGACCGCGTCGCCATCAGCGCCGCCGATCCGGGGACCTTCCTCGGCGAGGTGCGCCTGCTCGATCTCTCCACGGGGACATCGACCCGCCTCGTCACCCTCGACGGCGCCTCCGCCGGCGTGGGCTTCGATCGAGAGGGCAATCTCTTCACCGGCAACGGCTACGACGTCCTCCCCGGCGGGTCGCAGACGGGCGATGTGCGAGCCTTCTTCGCCGCGGAACTCGCAGAAGTGCTCGGCGGGCAACGCCGTGCGTTCAACTTCGCCGATGAGGGACGATTCGTCGGCCGCGTCCTCTCCGCCGGAACGCTCGGCTTCGACGACCGCGGGCACCTGTTCATCGGAGGAGGAGATTTCAACTCCGGCGAGTTCGACTACTTTGCGATCGCCGACGCCGCAGCCTTGTCGCGAGCACTGGGCGGTGGCGATCCGCTTCGCGCCCTCGATCTCTTTCGCGACGATCCGGATGCGCAGCCATTCAGTTTCTACGGCGCGCGGTTCAACTCGAGCATTGGCGAATGGCTCGTGGCGTCAGGATCCTCTCTGACGCTCTATCGCTACGCGGAGGTTCCCGCACCGCCGGCGCTCGCGCTGCTCAGCGCCGCGTTCGGCCTGGCGTCCTTTGGCCGCAGCGCAAGGAGGGGGCGAGCATGATGCGCTGCGCTGCATTCCACCCCCGCGCGGCGCTGCTCGCAGCGTCCTCCGCGGCTGCGGCGACGGCCGCTTTCGCGGCGGGGCCGCCGATCAGCCTGTCGGCCCGAGAGGCCGCCGCCTCGCCCTTCGCGACGCGCGTGCTCGACTACTCCCCTGCCGACGGGCAGTTCGTCAATGACCCGCGCTACAACGACCCCCGCCGCGCGCTCGGCCCTCCGATCGGAGGCGGAACGCTGGCGCCGGACAACTCCAAACTCGTGACGCTCGGCGGATTCGGCGGTTCAATCACCCTCGGCTTTGACCGCACGATCCGGGATCACCCCTTCAACCCGATGGGGCTGGACTTCATCATCTTCGGCAACGCTTCATGGCTCGCTGATCTCCCCTTCATCCGCTGGGCCGAAGCGGCCGTCGTGGAGATCAGCCGCGACGTGAACGGCAACGGCCTTCCAGATGATCCGTGGTACGTCATCCCCGGCTCGCACATTGCCGATCCGGGCACCCAGCGGCGCCGTGGCCACTTCATCCTTCCCGATGATCCCTTCGCGACTCCGCCGATTTTCAATACGCGCACCGACGGCAGCGAGGCGTTCTGGGGATACGCCGACATGAACCCCGTCCTGATTCTGGGCGACCTCGACGGAGACAACATCGTCGATGATCCGTTCATCACGCCCGAGGAGTTCTACACCACGGCTGATGATCCGCGGCGTGAAGGCGTCACTCCCGGCAGCGGCGGCGGCGACGCGTTTGACATCGCGTGGGCGGTCGATCCACTGACCGGTCAGCCCGCAAACTTGCGCGGCATGGACTTCATCCGCATCACCACGGCCGTCGATGCGCCCAACGGCCAATTCGGCGAAGTGTCGGCGGAAATCGGCGGCGTGGCGGCGGTGCAGTGAAAGGCGGAAAAGTGGTTGCCCGGAGACACAGGTTGCGCCGAAGGGCGGGGAACGAGAGAGGTCGCTCCGCCGCTCTTCCTGAGTCCTCTTGCGCCTGCCGACGGCCGACAGGGACGATCCGTGCCTTCACTCTCGTCGAGTTGCTCCTCGTCATGGCCATCATGGCTCTGCTCGTGGGTCTGCTGCTGCCGGCCCTGCGAAGCGCGCGGCTTGCGGCGCAGCGCAGCGCCTGCGCCTCGAATCTCCGCCAGTTGCATCTGGCGAACGCGACGTATGCGACTGTCAACGATGGGCGTTTCGCCCCCGGCGCAGCGCGCTTCGACCGCAATCTCGAAAGGTGGTTCGGGTCACGGCGCGAGGCGCGCGAGCCCTTCGAGCCGCGAGGCGGCCCGCTTTCGCCCTACCTCGGCCCGGAAGGCGCGGTGCGGCAATGCCCCTCCTTCCGACCCGGGCCGCGGCTCCCCGGAATCGACTTCGAAGCGGGATGCGGCGGCTACGGCTACAACAACGCCTACATCGGCGTGCGCGAGGACGGGCGCGACGAGACGGGCACCCGCTTTTCCGCGATCGCACGCCCCGCGGAAACGGTCATGTTCGCGGATGCGGCGCTGGCGATGCCCGTGCCGGCGCTGCGCCTGATCGAATACAGTTTCGCCGAGCCGCCGCGGCAGCGAGATTCGAATCATCCCCTCGATCCCTCCATCCACTTCCGTCACGGCGACGAGTCCGGCGTCGCCTGGGCGGATGGACACTACGGCCGCGAGCGACTGGCTTTTTCACGCGGCAACATCTACGGCGTGAGCGAATCAGAGATGCGCAAGTGGCGCATCGGCTGGTTCGGTCCGCAGCACAACCGGCTCTTCGACCTCGACTGAGGGGGCCGGAATCTCTCGCGGGGTCCGGCGATCGTCGCAGCGCCCGACTCCCCGTCTCGTCGCGTTAGAATCCTGCGTCCCTGAGCGATCCGGAGCCGCGGATGATTCACGTCGCCATACTTCAGACGCCATATCTCGATGCGATCCTCGAGGGCCGCAAGACGATCGAGATGCGCCTGACGCGCACGAACCGCGTGCCGTTCGAGGCGGTCGAAGTCGGAGAGCGCGTGTATTTCAAGCAGTCCGGCGGACCGTTCCGCGCCACCGCCGTCGTTGAACACGCGATGTTCAGAGGTGATCTGAAACCAGCCGACCTGGCCCGGGTGAGGCGCGATTACAACGAGTGGATCGGCGCCGATGCCGCCTTCTGGAACTCGCGCCGCGATTGCCGCTTCTGCACGCTCCTGTGGCTGCGCGACATCGAACGGGTGCGCTTCGGGCCGCGCATGCGGCCACACCACGGCGTGGCGTGGCAGTGTCTGCCCGAGAGCGCCGATGTCTACCCGGCGTGCGTCGAGCGTGGGGAGGCGAAGGCGCCGGCCGGCTCGAACGCGCCACCGAAGGGCGAATCCTCCGCGCCGTCCTCGGACCTCGAGCTGAACATCCCGCTCACGGCGGGCAACTTGCGGCACGGGCATGTTTACCTCGCCCGGCACCTCGATCGCTTCCCCGCCGACGCCTTCGGCGGGCCGACGCGGGCCCAGGCGGGCCGGGCGCTGCGCCTCCACCTCGACGGCGCCGGGGTGATCGAGACGGACATCGTCCGGGGGCGGGGGATCTTCCGCAGCCGGGCATGGCGCGGGTGGTTCGCTCGCAGCGGCGCGCAGCCCGGCGATCACGTCCGGCTGAAGGCGGTAGGCCCGCGCGACTTTCAGGTGTCGCTGCTTCGCGGCGCGGCGCGCCCCTGATCGCCCCCGGCGCCTGCCCACTACACTTGGACGGATGAATGTCGCGCCGACGGACATCAATGCCGCGCCGCTCGACCGGGTGTTTCACCTTCTCAACCCGGCGCCGCGACTCCGCGCGCTGTTCGAACTGGCGCGCGATGAGGACCTCGACCGCGCCGGAGACGTTACGACCCGGTGCCTGCGCCTCGCTCCCGCCCGCGTCTCCGCAAACGTGGTGGCGCGCGAAGGCGGCACGATCGCCGGCACGGCCGCGGCGGCCGCCCTCATCGAGGCCTACGGGAGCAGCGCGACGTTTGAGGCGCCCGTGCGCGACGGCGGGCGCGTCGAAAAGGGGGCCGTCGTCGGCGTGCTGCGCGGACGGCTCGACGAAGTGCTCGCGATCGAGCGCCCGCTGCTCAACCTTCTCTGCCGCCTCAGCGGGGTCGCCACGTTCGCGCAGCGCTTCGTGCAGGCGGTCAGCGGCTCGGGCGCCCGCATTTACGACACGCGCAAGACCACGCCGGGCTGGCGCGGGCTGGAGAAGTACGCGGTTCGCTGCGGCGGCGGGTGGTGCCACCGCCTCGGCCTCTACGACGCCGTCCTCGTCAAGGACAACCACCTCGCGCAGGTCAACGCCGCCGAACTCACTCGCTGGCTGAGCGAGCGCCTCGCGGCCGCCCGCGATGAGTACAGCCTGCGCTTTATCGAGGTCGAAGTCGATTCGCTCGTGCAGTTGCGGGCTGTGCTCGATTGCAGTCCGGGCATCATCGACGTCATCCTTCTCGACAACATGGCCCCCAAGGATCTCGTCGCGTCGGTGAAACTCCGCGACGCTAGGCAGCCGCAGATCGAGCTGGAAGCCTCGGGCGGCGTGACCCTGGAGACGGTCGCGCGCATCGCCGAAACCGGCGTTGAGCGCCTCGCCGTCGGCGCGCTGACGCATTCGGCGGCCCATCTCGATCTCGGGCTGGACTTCACCTCATGAGCAACGCGGCGGCCTGGAGCGAGTCGCTGCACGCAATCCTGCGCGACGCGGCCGCGCCGGTGCGCCGCATCGTGGTCCTCGAAGAAACCGAATCGACGCAGGATGAGTGCCGCCGCCTCGCTGGCGACCGGGCCGGCTGCCTCGTGACGACGCGGCGCCAGACCGGCGGGCGCGGCCGCCTCGGCCGGCGCTGGGCGGATGATCGCGGCGCGGGGGTGGCGCTGACGCTGAGCGTCGCGCCCCAGCCCCCCGAGCGCCTCGCCCTTGCCGCTGGCATCGCGGTGTGCGAAGCGTGCGAGCACTTCGCGGGTCGAATGCTCCGCCTCCGATGGCCCAACGACGTGACGGCCGACGGCCCTAAACTCGCGGGCATCCTCGTCGAACGACTCGATCACGTCGCCTTCATCGGCGTGGGAGTCAACGTCAATCAGACCGACTGGACAGCCGATCTCGCCGGCGCCGCCGTCAGTCTCCGGCAACTGGCCGCCGACCCGATCAACCGCGTGCAGGTCATCGGGCAGATCGTGCAACGCCTGACTGCCGCACTGGGGCGGAGCGACCGCGAACTGGCGGAAGGCTTCGCGCCGCGGGATGTTCTCACCGGCACGATGCAGACGTTCATTCTGGGCTCGGAGCGAATCACCGGAAGCGTCGAGCGCGTCGATCCGTTTCACGGCCTGGTCGTGCGCACGTCGGAGGGTCGGCGGTCGCTCCCTGCGGCCCACACGAGCCTGGTTCACTGAGGCGGGCGCGCCAGGCCCCAAGCGCGGCGTCCGGACAGACGCTTCGTCGATGCCGGACCGACTTCCTATCGTTTGGCCTTGCTGCGCTTCCGGCTCATCTTCGGGACGATCTTCATCGCGGGACTGCTGCTTGTCTTCTGGGTGGACAGCCGGCTCGACTACGTCGTGCTCAGCGGGGCCTCTAGCGATCTCTTCGGCGGTCGCACCTATCTGCCGTCGGGTCTGGCGCTGCTGGCGCTGTCGGTTGGCCTGCTTCCCTTCGCCTCGTGGGAACTGACGCAGATTCTCCGCGCCAACGACGTTCGAGCCCGCACCTGGCTGACCTGCTTCGCCGCCGAACTGGGCCTGCTGCTTCACTTCGCGATTCCATGGAGCACGGATGCCGCGCAAGCCGTCGCCATCGTCGGCACGGCGCTGGTCGCGATGTTCCTCGTCTCGCTGGTGTACCACAGCCGCGAACGCAACGTCGAAGGCGTCGTTGCCGCCGCGGGCGGAACAATGTTCGGCATGATCTACCTCGGGTTCATGCTCGGCTTTCTGCTCTCGATCCGGCGCTGGGAGTCGGCGTGGGTCGTGCTGGCCATCGTCCTGATCACCAAGAGTTGCGACATCGGCGCCTACTTCACCGGTCGCGCCATCGGCCGGCACAAACTCATCCCCTGGCTCAGCCCGGGCAAGACGTGGGAAGGCCTTTTCGGCGGCATCGTCTTCTCGATGGGAGTGGCTTCGCTCCTCGCGTGGTGGGGCCGCTCCCTGGAGCCGGTCGTCATCGTCGGGCGCGAGGCGTACGACCACTCCTTCAGCGCCGGACACGCGGCGCTCGCCGGCGCCCTGCTCGCCGTCGTCGGGCAGGTCGGCGACCTGATGGCGAGCCTCTTCAAGCGCGATGCAGGGTTGAAGGATTCGTCGCGCCTTTTGCCGGGCTTCGGCGGCGTGCTGGATGTCCTCGATTCGCCTCTGCTCGCAGGTCCTGCGGCGTACTGGCTCCTCGCCGCCATCTCATGAGCCCGGCACGGCACGCGCCCGGAAGCCTCCGTACAGTTCCGGCATGGCCCGTCAACTCATCCTCGGCACCGCCGGGCACATCGACCACGGCAAGACCGCGCTCGTCCGCGCCCTGACCGGCGTCGATACCGACCGCCTGCCCGAGGAAAAGGCCCGCGGCATCACCATTGACATCGGCTTCGCCCGCCTTGATCTCGGCGAAGTGCGCTACGGCATCGTCGATGTGCCGGGGCACGAGCGCTTCATCCGCAACATGCTCGCCGGCGCGGCGGGGATCGACGTCGCCATGCTCGTCATCGCCGCCGACGACTCCATCATGCCCCAGACGCGCGAGCATCTCGCCATTCTGGAACTTCTCCAGATTCCCGTCGGCCTCGTCGTGCTCACCAAGTGCGACCTCGTCGATGCCGAATGGATCGAACTCGTCGCGGAGGATGTGCGCTCGCTGGTGCGCGGGACGTTTCTGCACGACGCCCCGGTGGTGCGGACCTCCGCTCACCGCGGAACGGGGTTTGATGAACTGAGGCGAGCGCTGCTTGAGATCGGGACAAGGGACCGCCCCGCAGATCCGAGACCGCAGGCCCCGGGCCAATTCCGCCTCCCAGTCGATCGCTCCTTCGTGCTCGAAGGGCGCGGCACGATCGTTACGGGCACGGTCTGGTCGGGCGCGGCGAAGGTCGGCGATGAACTTGACTGGCTGCCCGCCGGCCGCACGGTGCGCATCCGCGGCCTGCAGACGCATGGTGAGTCCGTGGAGACCATCGCCGCCGGCCAGCGAGCCGCGATTAACCTCATCGGCGCCCATCACACCGAGATCGTTCGCGGCCACGAACTCGCTTCGCCCCATCACCTCAAGACGTCGCGGCGCCTCACCGTCCACCTTCGCGTCCTGCGCGAGAGCCCGCTACCGCTGCGCCACCGCGATCGCGTGCGCGTGCATCTGGGCACGCAGGAGGCGATCGCGTGGGTGCGGCTGCTGTCGGAAACGCGCCTGGAGCCGGGGGCGTCGGGGATGGCGCAACTCATCTCGCCGACGCCGATCGTCTGCCGGGGCCGTCAGCCGCTGATCATCCGCGCGGAGTCGCCGCTGGTGACGCTGGGCGGGGGCGTGGTGCTGCAATGCGCGGGAGAGCGCTTCACGCGCCGCGCTGCGTCCGTGCTGCGCACCGTCGGAGGGCTGCTGGCCGAGGACGACCTCGCGCGCGCCGACGCCGTGCTCTATCACCTCGGCGCCCGGGAGGTGAGCGCGGCCGATCTCGCCTGCGAACTCGGCGTGGATCGCGCCGCGGCGCAGGGGCTGATCGACCGCCTGACGCAAGCCGGCCGCCTGCGTCCTCTGGTGATTTCGCCGCGGCGGACCACGCTCCTGCACGCCGAGCACGTGCGGCATCTGGAATCTCGGCTCGCCGAGACGATCGCGCGGCTGCACGCACAGTCGCCGATGGAGCCCGCCATTCCCCGCCCGCGCATCGCGCAGGTCCTGTCCTGGATGGACGCCGACCTCGTCCAGGGCGTGCTCGGAATGATGATCGAGTCCGGGGACGTCATCGCCTCGGCCGCGGGCGTGGCGCAGCGCGATCATGCGCCGCGCCTCTCCGAGGCGCAGGAAGCGCTGCGCCGGCGTCTCGTGGCGCGCTTCGAGCGCGACGCCTTTACTCCGCCTGAGCCGGTCGAACTCGCCGCTGAGCACGGCGCGGGCGAAGAGGAGATTCGCGGCCTGCTGACGCTGTGCGTTCACCGGGGCGAACTCGTGCATCTCGGCGGAACCTTCTACCTGCACGCCGCGCGCCACGCGGAGCTGATCGAGCGCCTCGGCGGCGCGCTCGCGGGCGGAGCGGCGCTGACGGTCTCCGAGATTCGCGGCCTGCTCGAGACGTCGCGCAAGTATGCCGTGCCCATCTGTGAGTACCTCGACCGCATCGGCGTGACGACCCGCCGCGGCGACGTGCGCCTCGCCGGGCCGAAGGCCGCCCTGCCGGCAACAATGATCCCCGAGAAGGATCGCGAGGGTTCCGGCACATCGCATCGTCCACCCGCGCGCGTCGGCGCGCCCAAGGAGTGAGGCATGAGTCAGCGACACGCGGCAGGTTCTCCCGCGGCCTCGCCCGCTTCCCACCCCGGCGAGGCGCTGCGGTCGATTCCTTCCATCCACGGCCTGGTCGAGTCGCTCGAAGCGCAGGGATGGTCGCGGCGCGTGCCCCGCGCCGTCGTCGTCGAGGCGGCGCGCGAGGCGGTGCAGCGCTTCCGCGAAGAAGCCGCCGGGATTCGCTCGCTCGATGCGAGCCTCGTCGAGGAGCGCCTCCTCCACGAGATCGCGATTCAACTGGAGCGCGAGGAGCGCCTGCCGCTGCGCCGGGCCATCAACGCGACGGGGATTCTGCTGCACACGGGGCTCGGCCGCGCGCCCCTCGCCGAAGCCGCCGTCGATGCCCTCGCCGACGTCGCCGGCGGTTATGCGCCGGTCGAACTCGATCTTGAGTCCGGCGGGCGGGGGAAGCGCCGACACATCGTCGAGCGTCTGCTGGCGCGCCTCACCGGCTGCGAAGCGGCGGTCGTCGTCAACAACAACGCCGCGGCGCTCTTGCTCGCGCTCGCGGTGCTGGCGCGCGGCCGGCGCGTCCTCGTCTCGCGCGGCGAACTCATCGAGATCGGCGGCTCGTTCCGCCTGCCCGAAGTCATCGAGGCCGGCGGCGCCGTTCTGCGCGAGGTCGGCACGACGAACAAGACTCGGTTAAGCGACTACGAGCGCGCCATCGACGAGACCACGGGCGCGATCCTCAAGGCGCACGCGTCGAACTACCGCATCGAGGGCTTTACCGCCGCCGTCCAGATCGACGAACTCGCCGCGCTGGGCCGCGCCCGGGGCGTGCCGGTGATTCACGACATCGGCTCGGGAGTGTTGACCGCTGAACAGGCCGCGCTCCTGCCGGCCGGCGAGCCGGACGCCCGATCCTCCATCGAAGCGGGAGCGGACATCGTGCTCTTCAGCGGCGACAAACTGCTCGGCGGGCCGCAATGCGGGATCATCATCGGCCGGCGCGATCTCGTCGATCGCATCGACGCCGATCCCCTCATGCGCGCGTTGCGCGTGGACAAGTACACCCTCGCCGCGCTCGGCGCCACGCTCCAGATTCACCAGGACCCCGTCCGCGTGCAGCGCGATCTGCCGGTGTGGCGGGCCGTGGGGATTTCACTCGATCATCTCCGCGCCCGCGCGGGCCGGCTCGTCGAGCAACTCGCCGCCATCGACGGCATCGCCGACGTCCAGATCGTGCCTTCGACCGCGTATCTCGGCGGCGGGTCGGTCCCGGCGCAAGCCATCGAGAGCATCGCGGTGCAGATCACGGCGGAGGAACACAGCGCCGGCGAACTGGCGCGGCGGCTGCGGAGCGGAGCCATCGCCGTCGTCGCTCGCATCCACGATGAGACGCTCCTGTGCGACCTGCGCTCGATGTTCGACGACGAGGATGGTCATCTCGTCGAGGCGATCCGCGCGGCGATTGGCCCGAACGCCTCGTAGCCCCTAATCTCTCAGGCGCTCGGTGCGGCGCGAACAAGTCGGGAGTGTCAGCACGCCTGGTGGCGGTCACGGGCTTCAAACCCGTTGTGAGGTCTGGAAAACAGGCTTCAGGTGGGTTCGATTCCCATCCACTCCCGTTGCCTCACTGACCCAACCCGCGGAGGAGTCTGCCTTGCGCCGGCACACCGTGGCATTCAGTCTGATGCTCGTCTCCGCTGGCTGCGCGGGATCTTCGCCTGCTCCGGATGCGGGCCAGTCCGAGCCGGCCGAGACGCCACCCCTCCGGCGAATCCTATCCGCTGCGTGGAGGATCTTTGACACGGAATCAGACGCTTCGCTGCGCGGAGTCTGCGGCTACGACGAGAGGGTCGCATGGGTCAGCGGCACGGGCGGCACGGTGCTTCGGACAATCGACGGCGGGGAGCACTGGGAGAATATCAGTGTGCCCGGCGCTGCGGAACTCGACTTCAGGTGTATCCATGTCTTCTACGAAGATGACGCGATCGTGCTCAGCGCCGGCTCGCCCGCCCGCGCCTACCAGACAAACGACGGAGGACGGACGTGGAGACTCGCCTTCGAGGACACCCGGCCCGAGG
The DNA here is from genome assembly GCA_039794345.1 of Phycisphaerae bacterium. Taxonomy (GTDB): domain Bacteria; phylum Planctomycetota; class Phycisphaerae; order Phycisphaerales; family UBA5793; genus UBA5793. The sequence continues at coordinate 62,410 of JBDIVQ010000006.1, forward strand.
TGTTCTTCAACGCGATGCGCTTCGATCTGCATGGCTTTGGAGTGGTGTTCGGCGACCCCATCAGCGAAGAACTTCAGGTCATGACTTCCGGCGACTGGGGCTCAACCTGGCGCCTCTGGCAGGGAGCGCTGGCGCCGATGGCGCTCAAGAACGAGGTCGGCTTCGCCGCGTCAAACTCCGCGCTGGCGCTCGATGGGGTGTATGTCTTCATCGGACTTGGCGGTGATACGCCTCTCGGGCGGGCAAGAGTGATCGTTCTGGATCCGGCGGCCGGTGAGTGGCGATATGCTGTGACGCCGATCGCTTCTTCGGCCTCCGCCGGCATCTTCTCTCTCGCCCTGCTGGGACGGAACTGCATTGTGGCCGTCGGAGGCGACTACCTGCAGCCAGAGAAAGCAGAGGCCCACTGGGCCGTTTCGCATGATCGCGGCCTCACGTGGGTTCAACCCGAGGGTCCCGGGCCGCGAGGCTATTCGAGTTCGGTCGCCGCCTTTCCGGAACTAGGCCCTGCCGTTGCCCTCGCGGTCGGCCCATATGGACTGGATTTCTCCACGGACGCCGGGAACACGTGGAAGGCCGTAGACGACACGCCCTGGCACGCCCTCGACACGACGCCGAACGGCAAAGCCGTCTGGATGTCCGGCCC
>JBDIVQ010000007.1:0-59520 GCA_039794345.1 Phycisphaerae bacterium
GATTCTTTCACAGCAGGGCGACCGGATCGACATCAACCGCGGTGTGCGCATCGGACACCGCCAGGCCGCGGTTGCGCAGGTCGGTGAGGAGGCGCTGCACGATCGCCGCCGTCGGAGCGATGATCTCGATGCTGAAACGGTAGTGGTCGGCAATGCGCGAAAGGGCGCAGGGCGCCGGGCCCTTGATCCACGCCGCCCGCCTGCTCGTTTCGAGCGGCATGGTCTGCACGATCGACCGGAGATCGGCCGCGAGCGCTTCGGCCCGCTCGGCGGCCCGGGCGTGATCGGGGTCGCGCACGACAATCCGCGCCATGCGGCCCACCGGTGGAAGGCCCGCATACTCGCGCTGCGGCATCTCGCTGCGCACGAACGCCGCGTAGTCGTGCCGGGCCGCGAGCTGCACGGCCGGATGCTGCGGCGAAAACGTCTGGACGATCACGAGCCCGGCATGCGCGCCGCGCCCGCACCGCCCCGCCACCTGCGACACGAGTTGGAAGGTGCGCTCGGCGCTGCGGAAGTCCGGCAGGCTGATGGCCGTGTCCGCGTTGATCACCCCGACGAGGCGCACGTTCGGATAGTCCAGCCCCTTGGCGATCATTTGCGTGCCCACGAGCAGCCGCACTTCGCCGGCGGCGAAGCGATCGAGCACGTCGTAGTAGTCGCGCGCGTGGCGCATGGAGTCGGAGTCCATGCGGCACACCGAGCGCTCATCGATGACGCCGGGCAGGAGGCGCTGGACTTCCTCCTCGATGCGCTGGGTGCCCATGCCGAAAGGGACGACCCGCGCGCCGCAGCCGGGGCACCGGGGGTGGAAGACCTGCTCGGCGAGGCAATGGTGGCAGCGCACGATGCCGCCGCGGGGCAGGGAGCGGTCCTTGTGATAGACCATCGCCACGTCGCAATGTTCGCACTGCATGACCCAGCCGCAGGCCCGGCTCGGGCAGGCGATGTAGTTCGCGTAGCCGCGCCGGTTGAGCAGGAGCATCGCCTGTCCGCCGCGCTCCAGCGTCTCACGCAGCGCTGCGGCGAGGCGCGGGCCGATGAGGCGGATGCTGCGGTCCCCCTCCGCCGCAGCCTGGCGCTGCTGCTCGCGGAGATTGACGATTTCGACGCGCGGCAGTTTCGCGCCGGGAATGCGATCGGGCATCTCGTGCCAGCGGTACTGGCCTCGCTGGGCGGCGTTGTGCCAGGTTTCGAGCGAGGGCGTGGCGGAGCCGAGGATGACTCCCGCCCCTTCGATCTGCGCCCGCCGGATGGCCACGTCGCGCGCGTGGTAGCGCGGCGACTGGTCCTGCTTGTAGGAGGCGTCGTGCTCCTCGTCGACGACGATCAGGCCGAGCGATCCGGCGGGAAGCGGCGCAAAGATGGCCGAGCGGGCGCCGACGACGACGCGCGCCTCGCCGCGCGCGATCAGCGCCCACTGCTCATGGCGCTGCGCGGCCGTGAGGCCGCTGTGCAGAATGGCGATGCCGCGCTCGAAGCGCGCAAGAAAGCGCCCGACGGTCTGCGGCGTCAGGGCGATCTCGGGGACGAGCACGATCGCGGCACGCCCGCGCGGCAGGAGGCGCTCAATCACGGTGAGGTAGATCTCCGTCTTGCCGCTGCCCGTCACCCCGTGCAGGACGTGGACGCTGAAGCCCGCCTCGATCTGCGTCGAGACAGCGTCAATGATCGCGCTCTGCCGCGGCGTCAGGACGACCGGCTCGCTCGGGCGCACGGCGACCTTCTCCCAGTGCGCCCGGACCTCCGACTGGTGCGCCTGCGCCAGAAGGCCGTGCTCGACGAGGCGCCGGATCGGGCCGATCGTCTTGAGTTCGGCTCGATCGGCGAGGTCGTGAATCTCGACGGGGCGAACGGACGCCGCGGCCAGAACGTCAAGCACCCGCTGCTGCCGGGCGGTGAGGCGGCGGGGCGGCTCGACCGGCGCGGGCGGCAGGTCGATGAGCACTCGCTGCGTGCGGCCGACGCCGCGCTTCACCGCCGCCGGCAGCATCGTTGCAAAGACCGAGCCGAGTGGGGCGCAGTAGTAGCCCGCAATCCACTGCGCCAGTTCGATGAGCAGGCCGGAGAGTTCGGCGCCCGTCGTGTCGAATCGCTCGATGGTCTTGAGCGCTCGCCCCGCCGCTTGCGCCGCGCCCGGTCCGGCCTCAACCTCGACGACGAAGCCCGGCGACGGGCGGTTCCCGCGGCCCAGCGGCACGACCACCCGTTGGCCGACGCGAAGGTCGCGCAGTTCCGGGGGAATCGAGTAGGACAGGCCCTCCGGATAGCGGTCCACGCCTCGCTCAGGAACGACGCGGGCTACCCCGACCGAAGGCTGACGATCCTCCTCAAAGAGCAGCGGTGATTCAGACATTCAGCGCGCAGTGTAAGCGCCAGGGGGTCTCGGGGCACAGGGATCGCAGGGCGCTTAGTGCGTCGGGCGCAATCACCAGCGGCCGCGGACGATTGCCGCGCCCGCGCCTGGACCTGTTGCGCCGCGAAGTCGTGACGCCCGCCGGATTCTCCGCCGGACGGATCACTCGGGCCCGATGTCGCGGAGTTTGAGCCCGAGTTCGCCGAGTTTCTCCCGGACTTCGACGAGGCTCGTCGTGCCGAAGTTCTTCACCCCCAGCAGTTCCGCCTCGGTGCGGGCGCAGAGATCGCCGATGGTCTGGACGTCGAGGAGTTGGAGCGCTTTGCGGGCGCGGACGGAGAGTTCGAGGTCGGAAACGGGCTTATTGAGGAGATGCTCCTGCGGCGTGCCGCGGAGTTGCTCGTAGACGGCGTTGCGCAGGACGTTGTGCTGCTCATCGAGACCCTGGCCGAGGCGCAGGCCGCGGGCCGTGAGCATGTCCTTGATCTCCTGGAGGCTCGTCTCGCCGAAGTTCTTGTAGCCCAGAAGTTCGGCCTCGGTGATGCGCAGCAGGTCGCCCAGCGTGCGGATGTTCATCTTCTTGAGGCAGTTGCGGGCGCGGACGGAGAGTTCGAAGTCGGTGACGGGGGTGTCGAGCATGGCGTTGCGCTTGGTGGCGTCGCGCTCGATCTCTTCATCCACCTCCATCTCGAAGGAGGCCTCGACGTCCTTCATGTAGCGCAGAGCGCGGGCGTGGATCGGGTCCGTTTCGAGAACCTGGCGCAGGCACTTCTCGGAACGGCGGTACATCCCGCGATCTTCGTAACAGACGGCGAGATTGATGAGTGCGTTGACGTGCGCGGGCTGCTGCTCGACGCAGCGCTCGTACATCGCCAGGGCCTCTTCATCTTCGCCAACGAGGTCAAGGGCGTAGGCGAGTTTGAACAGCGCCTCCGCGTTCTCCGGGTCGAACTGGACGCTGCGCCGGAGTGCGGCGATCGCCCCCCACCGGTCCCCGGTCCGCTCAGCGTTGCAGGCGGCAACGAACTGGTCGCGGCTGGCCTGCGGATCGCGCGTGACCGCATGCCCGGAAGAACCGATCAGAATATCCATCACGTCCTGCGCCATGTCGCCTGTCTCCGATTGAGGTGGATGAGTACGATGGGGTGATGCGAGGTGAAGATTCACCCTCCGACCCGCCGGTTATCATAGCACGCTTCGGATGGCGCCCGCAAGGCCGCCGCGCCGCGCCGAACGGGATCGGAAGCGTGCCCGGATCAGCAGAGTCGAACCCTGGAAACGAGCCGCCATGCCCGACCACCCCTACGACAGCCGCGTGCCCTACGAACACTCCCGCATTCATGCCGCCGCGATCTACTGCTCGGACGGGCGCGTGGGCGAGCACTTTGACGATTTCCTCCAGAACGGCCTCGGCCTGCCGCGATACGACCGCGTCGCCCTGCCCGGCGGCCCGGCCTGCCTGGCCGGACACCCCCAGACAACGCTGGAGCAGAGCAGCGTTGTCGATGAACTCCAATTCCTCGTTGACGTTCATCATCTCAAGCGGGTCATCCTCATCGCCCATCAGGGTTGCGCGTTTTACGCGACGCGCCTGCACCTGCAGGACCGCCGGCTGGAACTCGTCCAGAAGGCGGACCTGGTGCGCGCCACCGCGGCCGTCCAGGCCGTGACGAAGATCGATCGCATCGACGCCTACTTTGCGCGACTCGTCGAGAACTGCGTGCGGTTTGAGCCGGTGGAAGTGTGAACCGAGGCCGCCTGGGTGTTCGCCTCATCCGCCGCTGCGCACCTTGTCGCGGTAGGCCTGGGCCTCCGCGGGCCGTTCGAGTTGCTCGTAGCACCGGACGATTTCGCCCAGCACTTCCTGAGTGACTCCGTCCTCAAGTCCGAGGGTTGCTTCCAGCCCCTCGCAGGCGCGCCGGAGTTCGACTTCCGCCTCCGCGAAGCGATCGAGTTCACGGAGGATCCTGCCGTAGCGGCCGTGGATGAACCAGCGCCGCCAGTCGTCCTCCTCGAGGGTCTGATCGGCGGCGGCGGCGGCGGCGGCGAGCCACGGCACGGCCTCGGGGAGCCGGTGGGCGTCGCGATAAAACGCCGCGAGGTTGTTGCGGGCGAAGATCGCCTCGGCATGATCGGAGCCGTGGTACTCGTCGAGCGTCGCAATGACTTCAACGTGAGTACGCTCCGCTTCCTCCTCCCGGCCGAGATTCTCAAGCAGCGCCGCGAGTTCCTGCTTGACCCGCAGCGTTTCGAACGCGTGTTCGCCGTAGAGCGATTCGCGGTCGGCCAACAGGTCGACGTATGCCTGCTCCAGTTCGGCGTTCTGGCCCGTGGCGGCGAGCATTCGGATGCGGGTGAAGATGGCGAACTGCGTGGCGGGATGATCGCGGCCGAGGCGCTCGGACGCTCCGGCGACAAGATCGTCGAGCAGGGCGGCGCAGCGGGCGTCTTCTCGCTCGATCATCGCCGCCCCCAGGTTTGCGGCGAACACAACGGCGTCGGGATGAAAGGGCCCCAGCGTGCTTCGCGCGTGCGGGAGCAGCGGATCAAGAAGACTCACGACCTCCTCGAAGCGCCGCTGCCCGAGGAGCCACTCCCCGTAGTTGTTCGCCGCCGCAAGGGTAATGTAACTCTCATCGCCCCACTGCGACTGGGCCGCCTCGTACGCCTCCCGCAGCAGGCGCTCCGACTCCGAGATCTTGCCCGACGCGAGCAGGCCGCGCGCGTAGTTCGCGGTCACCGAGACCGTCTCCTTGCCGAATCCCCCCTCGCGGGCGCGATGGGCGGCGATCGTCTCGCGGTAGATGGCGAAGGCGTCCTCGAACCGCTGCTGTTCGACGCGCAACGCGGCGACGTCGTTGGCGAACTCCAAGGTGTGCTGGTCATCCGCGCCATAGCGATGCCGCTGCACCTCGTGAGACTTGGTGAGGAGGGCGTCGGCGGCGTCGAGATCCTCCTCTTCCAGACGCAGCAATCCCAGCGCGTTCATCGCCAGAAGCGTGATGCGGGCCTGAGCGCCTTCGTAGCGCGTCAGTTCCTCCAGGGCCTCGACGAGCAACGGCTCGGCCTCGTCGGGGACGCCGATGTTCTGATAGAGGCTGCCGAAGGTGTACTTCATCGCGGCCGCGACCTGCGGCTCGCCCTTGAGCGACGTGGCCAGCGTCGCCGCCGCCGGGTCGAGGACGCTGACGATGCGCGCGTGGCGGCCGAGTTCGTTGACGCCCGCCTCCTCGAACATGTTCTGGAGGTACTCGACAATGCGCCGGTTCTTCAGGGACTCGACCTCAGCGGTGCGGCGCAGGTCGCGCTCGCGCACCAGCCCGACGCCGACGAGAGAGAGCAGCGCCGCCAGGACGATGATCGCCGCGAGGCTGAGCCTCATGAGGCGCCGGCGGCGCTCCGCCTTCTCACGCGCTTCAATCTCCGCGAGCCGATCGCGCCGCCGGCGCGGCAACTGCTCGAGGCGCTCGGCCAGTTCATCCGCGGTGCGCAGGCGGCGCGACGGATCCCCCTCGACGCACCGGGAAATGTCCTCGCGCAGCAGCGCATCATCGACGTCGCGCTCCCACCCGACCGCAAGCGGACGCTCGAGGTCGGCGACGATCATCTGGTAGAGGAGCACGCCCAGCGCGTAGATGTCCCCCTGCACAGTGAACGCCTTGCCGATGAGCATCTCCGGGGGCGCGTAGAGGCGCGTGCCCGTGCGGCTCGACTCGTTCTCCGAAAGCAGACCGGTGAAGCCCGTCATGGTGATCTGCCCGGCGTCGAGGGCGGTCCGGTCGGCGAGAATGCCGATGCCGAAGTCCGCCAGGCGCGGCCGCGGGTCGGCGCCCTTGGTCTGCTGGATGAGGATGTTGGAGGGCTTGATGTCCTTGTGCAGGACGCCGACGGAATGCGCCGCCGCCACGGCCCGCGCCGTTCGCGCCACGAGATCCAGCCGCGTCGCCATCGGCACCTGCGTCAGGCCCCCCTGCTGCCTCGCCCAGTTGTTCAGGTCGCCGGCCTCGGTGAACTCGACCTCCAGAAAGTACGGGGCCTTCTCGAGCTGGACCTCGTACAGCCGGGCGATGTCGTCCCGGTCGCCCAGCACCTCGCGCAGCACGCGGAAGAGCGTCAGTTCGCGCTTGAGGGAGCGCAGGCGGTCCTGGTCGAAGCAGAACTTGAAGGCGCGGTGCACCCGCGTCTTCTCGTGCGTGCCGAGCCAGACTTCGCCGAAACCGCCTTCGCCGAGGCGCTTCTCGAGTTTCCACCCCGGTCGCATGGGAACCTCGAGCCCCGTGGCGGGACGCCAGCCGAGCGTCTCATCCTGACCCGGCGCCACGGCGCGCTGCGCCTTTTCCGAGTCGCGCGGCGCCCGCAGGGGCGACTCCCCCGCGGCACCGACTTCGAACACCTCCAGCGGCTCATCCGTGCCCTTGAGGCGGTAGGGACCGTGCGCCATCCACTGGATGGTGAGCGTCCGCCCGTCGGACGTGGGAGGGTGCTTGCGGACATACTGCCGCGCGCTGTCGAAGAGGGCGCGCGTCATCAGAATCTGTCCTCCCTCGGCCAGCCCCATGATCCGGGCGGCGAGGTCAATCGCGAGGCCGGAGAGCTTCGCGCCTCCCTGCGGATCCGGCTCCAGTTCCGAAACCTCGCCGAGGTGCAGCCCGACGCGGACGTGCAGGGGGGACCGCGGCCACGACTCGCGCCGCATGGCGTCCTGGAAGAGGAGCGCGAAATTGACGGCGCTGCTGACCGTGTTGAAACGCGCCAGGAACCCGTCTCCGGTGTCCTTGAGAATCTCCCCATCCCCCACGGCCTCGAACGTCCGTCGAAACAGCCGGTCGTGCTGCGCGATGATCCGGGCCGCATCGGCGTCGCCAAGCCGGCTCTTGAGTTCCACCGAGCCGACGATGTCCGAGAAAAGCAGGACGACGAGGCGCGTGATGGTCGTGGTCTGGGACATGAACCGACGCTCCCGACGGCATCCGGGTGGCTTGAGCCGCGGTGGAGCGTACCGGCTCGGACGAGCCGCAGCAAGCCTCCATCCGCCCGCTTTGGGGCCTCTTTGGCGTGAATTTGGAGGCAGTTGCCTCTTTTTGCTTGCGTTTTCGAGTTCCGGGAGGCATACTCATGACATCTCCGCCAGAATGCGTCTGACCGTGGCGGAGGGCTGTATGGAAGGGGAATAGACGTGACAAGCATCTCGCACCGCACTCTGGTCCGGATTCCGGCGTTTGCCGCCGCCCTTTTTTCTGCGGTTTCCGCCCTGGCTCAGTCGCCCACCGCGTTTTCAACCGTGGGTGGCGGCGTGGTGGTCGAGCCGATCGCCATCGCGCAGGTCTTCAGCGATGGTTCCGTCGGCCAGTGGCATCCGTATCTCGTGCGCAAAGGACTCGAAGAGCCGATGGCCTCGAACATCACTTTCGGGGCGGGCGAGACGACCAAACTCCGCGATCCCGGACCGACCTTCATCCCGACGGATGGGGCGGCGTGCGGCGGATTCGGGCAGCCCTGCGGACAACCCTGCTCCCAGACCCGCCGCATCCTCCAGACCTGCGACTTCACGAACGGCGGAATGCGCATCTCGGCCACATCCTCCGTCAACAGCACGGGCGATCCGGGAAACGTCACCCAGGTCTTCCTCGCGTGGGCGAACAAGCGCGGTCCGGGCGAACTTGACGACTTCGTCCCCCCGCGAATCATCGGAGACACGGTCATCGAGGTGCTGATCTACGACAACTGGTTCGATCCCGACTGCGGACCGGCCACACCGAACCTCATCGGCGGGGTGCTGGTGAACTTCGGCCCTCTCGACGCCCAGTGCGGTACGGACACCTACTACTTCTCAACGGTCAACCTGCGCGATTTTCCCGATGTGTGTCTGACAGTTCCCGGTCCATCGGCGAACTTCGGCTACGAGGTGGTGTTCTGGTACGACGCGAACCGCTCCGCCCGCGCCGCCAACAACCAGGTCATGCTCTGGGGGACGAAAGACCGCACCCTGCAGGGCGCCACGCTTGAAATCGGCTACATCGACTCGAACTACGACGGCCAGTACTCGCCGCCGAGCGAGTGCATCAACCTGCGCAGCGGCGGGTGCCCGCCGATCCTCGCCGCCATGGTGGACTTCTGGGGCAACACCGTGCCGGGCAACATCAACCTCTGGGACAACGGCACCTTCGTCACCGACCTGCGCTCGGGCTGCACCGGCCGCGACGTGAGTTTCGTCGAGCCGCCCAGCACCGTCTTCGGTTACGACACCCAGGTCAGCCGCTTCCACCAGGCCGACGACTTCAACGTGCCCTCCGGCCAGACGTGGCAGATCGACGACATGCGGTGGTACGTGTACCAGCCCGACGCCACTCCCGTCGAACCCATCACCGCAGCGTACGTTCGGGTCTGGGACGGCCCGCCGGGCGCCGGAGGTTCGATCATCGCGGGCGACGTGACGACCAATCGCCTGCTGGCCTCGGAGTTCATGAGCACCTACCGCGCCATCGCGACCGACCCGTCGAGTTGCCGCCGCGCCGTCAAGCGCATCACCATCGACATGTCCTGGCTCGGCCAACTCACCGCGGGAACGTACTGGATGGAACTGGGCACCGAAGGGAATCCGGGCTTTGGCGGCCCCTTCGCGGTCCCGACCGTGCCGCGCGACCCCAACACGGACAACTCTCGGTCCCTGATCGTATCGAGCGGCGTCTGGAGCGCCAACCTCGACACGACCTCAGGCTTTCCCTTCGACTTCCCCTTCGAACTGGAGGGCAAGATCATCTCGGGCGGCCCGTGCAGCATCGGCGGCTACACCGTCGCGATCACCGGAGTCTGTCCCGGCTCAGTGCGCCTCGAGTGGAGCGGCGCCGAACCCAGCCGCCAGCAGGGCATCGTCTTCGCGCGGAATCTCGGCAACTACATGATCAGTTCGGGCCCGTGCGCCGGAACCCGCCTCGGGCTGGGGACCAACGGCCTGATGCTCTTCGCCGTCATCGGAACGGGAAGCGGCAGCGGCAGTCTCAACGCCAGCGCCGGCTCAGGCGCGTGCGGCGGATACGTCCAGTTGATCACCGTGCCGTCGTGCGCCACGAGCAACGTCACCCAGGTGCCGTGATGGCCAGCCGGGAACTCAGTCGCCCCAACCGCGAAGCGCGGTCGAACCGCGCGCCTTGGCCTGGTCCCATGCTCGCCGCGTCGCCGCGCCGGAGTGCTCGCGCCAGGTCCGTCACTCCACAAGGCGGCTGACGATCTGAGAAGTGCGGCCCGCTTCGGCGGCCTGGACGGTGATCGTCAGTCCTCGGGCGCTGCCGGGAATCACTCGCGTGAGTCGCGCCGTTCCACCGCCGTCCGCGACCGCAGAACCGCCGAGGCTCGGCGACGCCAGGCCGAGCGTCACGCCCAACGGCCGCACGTGCGTCGATCCCTGACCCTGAAGGCTGTAGATGAAGTAGACGGTCAGGCCCGCGGAAGCCCCGGTGGCTTCAAGCGTGGCCGGCTGGCCGGCCCTCAGCGTCGGAACCGTCAGCCCGAAGGGGGCGCACACGCCGCGCGGATTGGCCAGCGCCGTCCGCCACGAGGAGTGGTTCGATCCGGTTCCCTGGTTCGAACTGCTCGGATCACTGTTGCACCCCGCATGAGTGTGGACGCCGATCGCTTCCCCGGTGTCCTCGTTGAGCACGCACGAGCCCGAGTTCCCGCCCGTGGTATCAACGTGATAGCGAACGGTCGTGCCGGAGAAGATGCGGAACTCACCCGTGTGCGTTTTCTGGACCTGGTTCCACTCGCGCGGCACGCCGCTGCCCGTGGTGCCGTAGCCCGTGATGCGGATGGTCTGGCCGTTCACCGGCGGAGGCGTCGAGGCGAGGATGTGGTATTCGCCCTGGGCCTGGTAGGCGGAGAGCCCCGTTTCGGTGTTGCGGTAGACGCCGAAGTAGGCCCAGTCCTGCCCGATGCCGCCGTTGAGCGACTGCTTCGATGAGACATCGACTGAATACTGGTCCTCGGGGCCGGGGTGCTGAATCTGACCCTGGTTGTTCGAGAGGGGCACGTTGAACTGGATCGTCTGGAGGCTGCTCGTCGCGCAGTGACCGGCCGTGATGAACTGGTGATGCGCATCGTCGAAGATCCACGCCGAGCATCCGATGGGAATCGCCCGCGCCGAGCGGGGATCGGTCGAGAGGGTCCGGTCGTCGAGAGCGCCGCAGATCGACTGGGGCGTCATGATCTCGTCATCGATGCCGGCGTCCACGCGCGCGATGACGAGCCGGTTGCCGCGGCTGCCCGGGCGCGCGATGAGATCGACAGTCACCGCCGAGCCGTTGAAGTACGCGCTGCTGCCGTGCCACTGCCGGAGCGTCCACGCATTGAGATGCTGCGTGCCGCCGTCCTCGAGCGACATGATGCGAATGATCGAACTGTCCACCGCCGCGAGGTCCGGATCGAGACTCACGTCGCCGAAGTAAAGCCTGACCCACCCCGCCCCGCCGACGTCGATCGTCTCGGACCAGACCACCCGCCGCTCGGAACCGGAATTGTCGTGCGATCCGGAGTCGATGTTGAGTTCGACCGGCTTGCTCGCGATGGGCTGCGCCTGGCCGAAGGCCGCGGGCGCGCTGAGAAGAAGGGAGCCGGCGGTCACAAGGACCGCGAGGATCGACGCGGCGGGATGTCCGTTCTGCATTGGTGAATCGCTCCTTTGATCGAGTGATCGAGAGACCGGAGAGGTCAGCGAATGATGTCCGAGACGACGTTGGTGGTTTCGTTGAGTTCGGCAGCCTGTATCCAGACCTGCCGCCCCGAAGTGCCGTCGGGAACCCGGCGCGTCACGCTCGCCACCCCCTGCCCGTTGGCGCGGACGCGCGCGATGAGCGTCGGGTTGCGCAAAGCCGCCGTCACGTTCAGCGGCGGGATCTGCGTGGCGCCCGTCCCGACGAGGCTGTAGGCAAAGTAGACATAGCCGTTGGCCGTTGCGCCGTTGACCGTGAGCGTCGCGTTCTGTCCCGCCACCAGGTCCGTCACGCCCAGTTTCATCTTCGTGACGATCTTGTGGACGCTTCCCGCGAGGCTGACGATGTACAACTCGCCCGAGGCGTCTTCGCCGAAGGACGAAATCGAACTGATCGAGCCTCCGCCCAGTTCCGACGTGCGGTCGCGCAGATTGAAGATGCTCTGTCCGTCGAATTCGAAAGAGTAGATGTTGCGGCTGCAGTAGTCGGCGAAGAAGTAGGTGCCGTTGTGCAGCGGCATCGACGAGCCGCGGTAGATGTACCCGCCCGTGACGGAGCAGCGCCCGCCGGTGTGGTCGTAGGTGTGGATCGGCAGGGTGAGTTCGGGGGCGTTGCACGTGCAGCCCGAAAGGCCGGTGCAGCGGAGGCCCTCCATGCACCGCCAGCCGTAGTTCTTCCCCCCGTCGCCCGCGGCCTCGAAGTTGATCTCTTCAATCACGTTCTGACCGACGTCGCCCATGTACATGTCGCCCGTGTCGCGGTCGAAACTCCACCGCCACGGATTGCGCACGCCCAGCGCCCAGATTTCATCGCGGACGGCGGGATCGTTGATGAAGGGGTTGTCAGGCGGAATGCTGTAGGGAAGTTCATCCACGTCGATGCGGAGCATCTTGCCGAGAAGTTCCTGCCCGTTCTGGGCGCGATTGCCCGGATCGTTGGCGCTGCCGCCGTCGCCCATGCCGATGTAGAGGTAACCATCCACGGGCGAGAAGCCCAGGCATCCGCCGTTGTGATTCGAGTAGGGTTGGTTGACCGTGAGGACGATCTGCTCGGAGTTGAAGTCGGCAACGTCGGGGTCCGCCGTGACGGAATACCGCGCGACGACCGTGTGCCCTGAGACATTGGTGTAGTTGATGAAGAAGTAGCCGTTGTTGTCGTAGTCCGGGTGAAACGCCAGCCCCAGCAGCCCGCGCTCGCCGCCCACGGAGAGCCGGCTGCGCACGTTCAGAAAGGGCGTCGCCAGCACCTGGCCGTTCTTGAGGATCTTGATCAGCCCGCTGTTCTGCTCGACGAGAAAGAGGCGCTCCAGATCGCCCGGCGGCGATGTGGCAAAAAGCGCCCCCGGCACCCCCGTGGCCACCGGCTCCGTGGCCAGAGTCTGAGCCTCGGCCGTTCGGTGCATGCCGCCCAGCCAGAGGGCCGCGGCGAACACCGCACCCAGCATGACGCTGTTGGGAACTCTCGGGAACATGACTTCTCCCTTCTCGTGGTCGATTCCAGTCGGTACCTTCTGCCTCGAAAAACCGGGGGATCGCCCGGATTCTTCCGCAGTTTCGCAGGTTTGTCGGCAAGCGCCGCCGCCCGACGACAGGAGGAAGATACCGCCGCGCGGGTGCGAACGCAAGTCCAAGCCGCACCGATTGTTGCAAAATGTGCCGCCGGGAACGCCGCCGCCCCTCGGAAAGGCAGCGTCGCGCATGGGTTGAGCGCGTTGGACGGTCCACAAATCGCGTGGGCCAGCAGGCGGGATCAGCCTCAGTCCTGTCCGAGAGGCCGGGGATCGCGGAATGGCCGCGTCGTGATCGTATTGACGGCAAAAGCCGCCAGAGTTATCAGCAGACCCCCGATCCACGCCCCGCGCCGCGGCCAGATGTCGAAGCGCGGCAGCGAGGCGCCCTCGCTCTTCGCGGCCGTCAGCCTCGCCGTGTTGGCGGCATGGAGCGTCGGCGGCTGCGTGACCGCCTTCTCATCCGCGAGCGGGACGAGGCCGTTCTCGACCGCCTGCTCATAGGAGTCGATCCCCGCCTCGTAGGCCTCCATGGACTGCCGGTACAGTTCGTCTGCACCCTCCACGATGAACAGTTCCTTGAGTTGCGAGTCATCCGGGGGATACATGCGACCGACCGCCGTCGGCCCCGGGAGGAGCCACATCGGCAGGACGATCGCCAGAGGCATGAGCGCGGCCCCGAGAAGGGCGTATCCCAGCCTCAACCCTGCACCCATGCCCACCCAGAAGATCAGGAGCATGATCGGGATCATGTTGGGGATCTGAAAGGCCCCGGCAAAGAACCCGACCGCCACGCCGCACGCCAGAAATGAGAGTAGTCTGCCCATAGATGGGGCAATGCTAGCCCCGCTCGCCTGCGGGACAATCGCGCCTGCCGGGCACGCGGGACGATTTCGCCCTCGCCGCCGCAGTTTCAGCGGCTGCCGAATGGCGAATCCCAGGGCGCCTGAGGAGCATCACCGAACGCGGGTCAGTCGGGGCGAACCGTCACCGTCACATTGCCGTTGCTCGTCGAGACGACGCCTTCCGGCCCGCCATCGCCGATCTGCACGGCCTTTGAGCGGTTGTCGCCCTGCGCGCTCACCCCCGGGCCGCCCGCGCGGATCGTCCCGTTCGACGTCGAGGCTGCCAACCGGCCGGCGAAGGAAGCAGGCAGATCGAGTTTGACCGATCCGTTCGACGTTTGGATCGTCAACGCGCCCCTGGCCGTTGATTCTCCGCGGCACGAGACGCTTCCATTGGACGTACGGACGGAGAGGGGGCCGGTGAACCCGAGAACTTCGACGCCGCCGTTGGAGGTCTTCACATCGACTTCTCCCCCGGGGTTGGCAATCTCCACGCGGCCGTTTGACGTCCGCGCCGTCACGACGCCCGACTGATCGATGATGCGAATCGGTCCATTGCCCGTCTCCGCGTGGGCGTCGCCGTCGAGTCCCCGCAGGGTGATACCGCCGTTGCTGGTCTTGATGGCAGCGCCGGCGACGTCGGGCAGCGTGATCTGGAGCGAGCAGCCTTCGCTGCCGCGGCGCTGCTCCGGAAACACCACGTCCACGGCAAGTGTGCCGTCCCCGAGACGCTCGAGCCTCACTTCCGTCGCCGCGAGGCGCGAATCGGCCTCCTCCTGCGTGCCGCCCACGGTCGTGAGGCGGGCCACAACGTGGACCTCCTGACGAGCGGGGTCGGCGACTACTTCGACCGCCCCGTTCGCCGTCGTCACCCAGATGGGCGACTGCGGAACGTGCTCGATCGTCTGTACACGCTCCTCCCTGGCCCGGAAGGCACTTTCGCTGAAGGTGCACGCAGTCAGACTGAGAATGCAGAATGAAACGAAGACGCGGGTGGATATCCTTGACAGATGCATGAGCGACTCCTCCATCGCTGTTGACCCCGGTTCATTGAGTCCGGAGCATAGTCGCGGCTCGGGCGACCTGATCCCGCTTCTTGGGAATCGTCCGAAAGTTCTATCGCGAGATACCGGCATTGCGACTGCTTCGGGGCCGGTCGTGCGTCTTGGCGGATGTTCCTCCCCGCGCCGGGCGAGGATGGCGTCGGTCCTTCGACTGTGGCATTCGTACATGGAGAAGAGGCATGGCTGCTGAGAAGTTCATGGTGCATAGCGTCTTACGAACAGCGGCGACTCTGGTGTTGGCGACAGGCGGCCCGGCACTCCTGCCGGCGCCGCAGGCCCAGGCCCAGGTCATCACCCTTCAATCGTCGTCTCAGGCGCCGGCCCGCTCCGGCGGCGTGACGGATCGCGATCGCGATGCGCTGATCTCGACGCTGCGACTCGACCCGTCTCAGGAGGAGTTGGTCCGAGCCCTTCACGAGGGCCACCGATCGGTATGGGAGGAGGCCAGGGCGGCCCACCGCGAGCGTGCGCAGGAGACGATGAGGCAAGCGAAGGAAAGCGGTGACTTCCAGTCCCTGCCCGGAAAGATGCGCCAGGCCCAGCAGGAGTGGGTGACGCAGAGCAAGGCGCTCGAAGAGGAGTTTTTCGCGAGCGTTCGCGGCCTGCTCAGCGACGAGCAGCTCGGCGCCTGGCCGCGGTTTGAACGCGACCGACGCCGCCGGACGCTGCTCGCGACCCAGTCGCGCCTCAGCGGCGAGGGAGTGGACCTCATCGACCTCGCGGAGGCGATCGAGATTGACCCGCAGGCCCTGGAGCGGCTCCAACCGGTCTCCGAGCAGTACGCCAACGAAGCGGACCTCGCCATCGCCGAACGGACACGCGCCATCGAAGCAGTCGAGAAGGAGATGGACTCCGCGAGGAATGGCGCGCCGGAGGAACTGGATCCGGCCGCCCTGGAGGAACTCCGCCACAGACTCCACGCGCGGCGCATCGTGCTGCGCGACCTGCACGCCCGCTATGCCTCGCTCTTCGAGTCGCATCTCACCGAGGAGCAGGCGGCGAGTTTCCGGGAGGAGTTCCGCCTGCGGTCTTTCCCTCGCATCTACCGCCCGACTGCCGCGGACCGCTACCTCGACCAGATCGAATCGCTCGAAACGCTCAGCGAGGACCAGCAGCAGGCTTTCTCCGCTCTCGCGGGCGAGTTCGAGCGGCAGGTCGGCCTGATCAACGACCAGATCGCGGCAATCGTACGGACAGAAGAGGAGTCGCAGCGCGTCGATGGCGCGTTCTTTGGTTCCGATGGTGTCGGCGCGTTCTTCGACGACGGGGCGCTCGCGCCGACGGAAGTGCGCGTCGGCGAACAGCACAGCGCCGTGTTCGTGACTCGCGCCGAGGCGGTCGAGGTGACTTCGCACGGCCCGAGACCGGTCCGCAGCGAGCCGGTCATGCCCCAGGTCGTCACTTTCGGGGCGCCGCCGGAGGACGAAGACTCGCCCCGAGGCAAACTGAACCGGTCAAAGCGGGACCTCGTCGCGCGGACCATCGAGTCCGCCTACGCCCTCCTCACCCCCGAGCAGCAGGCCCTGCTCCCCAAACCCGATGAGAGCCAGCTCCTCTCGCCCGAGGAGCGGGCCCAGCGCCGCCTCCGCAAAGCATTGGAGGGAGCGGTCTTCGAGACGGTCGGTGAGGGCGGACAGAGCATCACCATCACCGTCGATCCGTCGGAAGACAAGTAGTCTCCGGCCACTGAATCTCCGCGAGCGGCTCCCGCTCCGTGAGCGCCCGACCTCACCGGCCGGGCGCTGTTCGTTCACTCGGTCCGGGGCGGCAATACCGGCAACCCTGCTTCGTTCGACCGGTATCAGCAACGAGTGGATTTTCACTTCGGCGGATGGCCCGGCCGGCCCCAGCGAGCGCCAGCCGGTGCAAGGAAAGGAAACGTCAGATGAACCTTTCAGGTTGGTACCGCAGTGTGGCGCGTTGGGGTTGCGCGGTGGTCATCGGCGCGGCGGCAATCGTCGGCGGTTCGCCGGCATGGGCCCAGATGGGCGGGTTCGGCGGCATGAACTTCCGCTCGCCCCTCAGCGGCGACGAGGTCGAGCGCCTGATCGAAAGTCTGGACCTGGATGAAGCCCAGGCGGCACTGGTCCAGTCCCTCTACCAGGGCTTCAACGAGTCCTACGAGGCGGCGTCCGAGGAGGCCCGCGACCGGATGCGCGAGACGTTCCGCCAGATGCGCGAGAGCGGGGCCTGGCAGGGCGCGGCCTCCGCAGGACTCAACGCCGGCCGCGAGTGGCAATCGCAGAGCGGCGCCCTCGTGCAGTCCTTCTTCGCCGACGTCCAGACCGTGCTCACGAAAGAGCAGCAGGAGAAGTGGGACCGCTACCAGCGCGAGTGGCGCCGGCGCAGTTCATTCCGGGGAGGCAGTCAGCCCGGCGCCCTGGCGGGCGAGAACATCGATCTCGTCGAACTCGTCGATGAAGTTGATCTGACCGACGAGGAGTACGTCGCGCTCGATCCGGTGCTTGAGGCGTACGCCATCGAACTCGATCCTGCCCTGGCGGCCCGGGATCGCGCTTTTGAAGACGTCACGAACTTCACTTCGGCGGTGCTTGAAGGCAAGTCGGCGGTCGAGGATCTGGAGCCGAAGTTCAAGACGCTTCAGCGGACGCGGGTGGTGGTGCGCGACGTCAACGACCGCTACGTGCAGCACCTCGTCGCCCATCTGACCCCGGAGAAGGGCGAGGTCCTGCAGCGCGAGTACCGCCGGCGGAGTTTCCGCGGCATCTACTCCCCCACTCTCGCCGACCGCTACTTCGAAACCGTCCGCGAGCAGGCGACGCTCAGCGAGCCGCAGGCCGACGCGCTGAAAACTCTTGAACGCGACTTTCTCACGCAGTGCGACGCGATTAACCGGCAGCTGGCGGACCTCCAGAAGAAGCGCGAACTCGAGGACCAGCAGCGGGTTTTCGATCGCATGACGATGATGGCCCGGGGTGAGTTCGGCCGCGGCCAGGGCCGCGGTCCGGGCGGACCCGGCGGAATGTTCGCCGAGCAGGGCCAGGAGGATCCGCGCTGGACGCTGATGCGGCAGAAGAACGATCTGGTCGAGAACACGCTCAACGCCGTCGTTTCGCTGCTGACGCCTGAGCAACTCGCCGCCGCACCGAAGCCCGAGCGGCGACAGGTGCGCGGAGGCGACCGCGGCGGCCGCGAACTGACCGACGAACAGCGCCGCGAAATGGAGCAGCGGTTCCGCGAGCGCCGCGAGCAAGGCTTCGAGCGCGACGGCGGAGGCAACTGACCGCACCGCCGCTCATCACGATCAGAAGGAGGGGAAGGTCCTCGGCCCGCGCGAGGACCTTCTTCCTGACGCCGGGTCAGATCTCCGCGCGCTGCGGCGGGGCTGGAGCCTCGTCTTCCGCGACGAGGTAAGGCTCCTGCGTCACTTCGTCGATCCTGGCGGCGCCGAGTTCGACCAGCGCGTTCAGCGCCGCTCGCTGTTCCGCCTGCTTCTTGCTCGGGCACCAGCACGAAGGGAATCGCCGTCCGTCGATCTCAACGCAGACCTCAAAGCACTTGGCGTGATCGGGTCCCTTCTCGTCGAGCAGCACGTACACGGCGGAATGGCCGAAGTGCTTCTGCGCGTGCTGCTGGAGGACCGACTTGAAGTTCTCGTGGTGCCCGCTCGCCGCGGCCGATTCAATCGACTCTCGCAGGTGGCGGAGAATGAACTCGCGCGCGGGCTCGATGCCGCCGTCGAGGTAGATGGCCGCAATGACGGTTTCGAAGACCGCGGCGCTGAGCGACTTGGGAAGGTCGCTCGCGCGGCCCATGCCCTTGCCGGTCACCAGCAGTTCGTCCAGGCCGAGCGTCTGCGCCACGCCGGCGCAACTGCGCCGCGAAACGGCGGCGGACTTGATCTTCGTCAACTCCCCTTCCAGCAGGTCGGGGTAGCGGTGGTAGAGATACTCGCACACGATCATGCCGAGTATCGAATCGCCGAAGAACTCCATCCGCTCGTTGCTCTCAAGGCGGCAATCGGCGACCGAGGCGTGCATGAGCGCCGCCTCGAGGAGCGTCGGGTTCCTGAAGCGGTAGCCGAGAAGACGCTCGGCCTGCTCGCGCGTGATGTCGTCCATGCAGACTCCTTCGAGGCTGCCGCGCACGCGGCGGCGCTCGCACCTGACGCAGACCGCAATTGCGGCCTGGACGACCGGGCAGGTGATCGCGCCAGCCCAAGACACGTGGCAGGCTGGAAGGAGCAGATGCCCCGATCGAGTGCACAAGCCTAGCCCGGCCGGCCTTCACGTTCCGCCGGCCCCCCGGGCGAGGCACAGACTCGCGACTCCATCGGCTGGCCGGGAGGGGTGATTCACTCTATACTGTCGGCCCGGATCTCCGGGCCCGCCCGAACCGGGCATCGACGCCGACCACCGCTCACCGGCCTCCCGCGCGGACGCCGATCAGAGGACCACGCCATGCATTACCCGCACAAGACCAGCCGCATCAAGAAACTGCGCAAGGTGGGCTTCCGCGCGCGGATGAAGACCAGCGCCGGCCGCCGGATCATCAACTCCAAGCGCCGCGCCGGCCGCTCGCTGAACACCTACTAGTCGCACTTTTCCTGGTCCGCCGGTTCCGCTCGCCCGGACTCGGCCCCGCCCGCAAGCGGCGTCGCGCACGACCAGACCTCATCCTGGAGCGACCAGGTCAGCCGCGCCGGCCGGGAATCGACCAGCGTGGGAAACGCGAGGCGACCGGACTCGCAACAGATCACTTCCGCCCCGACGGACTCGACGTCGTCGAGCGCGCGATCGAAGCGCGCGATGGCCCGCTCCTGCTGACTGACCCAGGAAGAACGGGGGGCGGCTCCTGGAGCGGAGCGCAACCGCTCGCGACACGCGCACGCCTCGGCAAACGCCGCGCACAGGTCGATGAGAACGGGGCGCAGGAAGATCAGGGCGCGCCTCGCCTGATCGTGCGTGAAGCAAACGCGCGCCTCCAGCCGCGCGGCGAACGCCGCGGCCGAACCACGGCGAGTCGAACCGTCCACCCGATGCCGCGCAGGCCTGCGAGCCATCTTCCCTCCTCTCCCGCGCGCCATTATCCCGGATCAACGGGGAGCGCGTCAATGACAATCCGCGAATCTTCGAGGTTTTTGTCGCCGAACGCGAAGATTCCAAGATGGGCAAGACTGTTGATCTGGTCAAGAAGATTCGGGTTGGCAGTCTCGCCTCGCGCGCGGAAGCACAACGCGCGAACCGCGGCCGGCCGCAAGCCGCATCCTGAGGGCCACAAGCGGCTGCGCCTCACAATCAGACGTTGAACAGGAAGTGGCAGACGTCTCCATCCTGAAGGATGTAGGACTTGCCTTCGGAGCGCATCCGGCCGGCCGCACGGATCGCGTGCTCGGACTCGTGCCTGAGGAGATCATCGACGCTGTACGTCTCCGCGCGGATGAAGCCCCGTTGGATGTCGCTGTGGATCTTCCCCGCCGCTTCGGGGGCCGTCTCACCCTTGCGGATGGTCCATGCGCGAATCTCGGGCTCGCCGGCGGTGTAGAAACTCTGGAGGCCGAGCAGGTCGTAGAGCGCCCGAGCGAGCACGGCGAGGGCCGGCTCGGCCAGCCCGAGCCCTTCGAGCATTTCCTGCCGCTCGGCGGGGGCCAACTCGGCGATTTCCGCTTCGAGTTTGGCGCAGATGGTCACGAGGCGCGTCTGCCCTTCTTCACTGGATTCGACCCAGCCGCGTAAAGCCGTGACGGCCGCGCTCTGGCCCTTGAGGTCGTCCTCCCCGACGTTGGCTATATAGAGCACCGGCCGCAGGGTGATCATCCCCAGTGAGCGCAGTTCAAGCAGTTCTTCCTTTGACCACTCCTTCGCGCGCAACGGCTTCTCATCCTCGAGCAGCGCCACGGCCCGGGAGGCGATCTCGACGCGCTTGCGGCCGGCCGCATCGCCCGTCCGGGCGCGCCGCTCCGCCTTGTCGATGGCGCCTTCCAGCACCTGCAGATCCGCGAGGAGCAGTTCGGTCTCCACGGCCTGCAGATCGCGCACCGGGTTGAGATCGTCGAACACGTGTGAGATGTCGGGATCGTTAAAGCAGCGGACGACGTGCGCCAGCGCATCGACCTGCCGGACATTCTCCAGAAAGGCGTTGCCCATCCCTTCGCCCTGCGCCGAGCCCGCGACGATGGCGGGGATGTCCACGAGGTCGATGGTGGCGGGGACGAACTTGCGCGTCTTGATGTAACGGCCGATGAGCGCCAGGCGCGGATCGGGCACCGGGGCCGTCCCGTGGACCGCCTTGGTGGTCGTGAACGGGTAGTTGGCGACCTCGACGTGCATACCCGTCATGGCCTTGAAGAGCGCACTCTTGCCGACGTTGGGCAGACCGACAATGCCGATTTCCATGACGAAGCGACGCTCCCGGCGAAGGCTGGTGCGAAATCCGTGAGCGGCAATGCTAGGCGGAATCGACCGCGAACCGGCGAATGGCCCCTGCGGACCGCTCAGCGGCGCTCGGAGGAGACCAGGCGAACCGGAAGTCGGACGACCGGCTCAGTGAAGGCCCGCGCCGCCGCCAGCCGCGCTTCGTCGAAGCGTGTCGCCGGCTCCACCCACCAGAGCATGACGCGATCCCAGCGCGTGGAGCGAGGCAGGTTGGGCGCCGTCAGGTCCACCAGCATGCGCGGCGCGCCGGAGCCCGACCACGAGAGACGCATCGAGCGATCCGCAGATACCTCTCGCAGCACCGCCAGAATGTCCGAGGGAGTGCCCAGGAGGGTGAACTGAAATCCGCGCGAGACGTAACGCGACTGGTCCTCGAGCGGCACGCGCTCGTCCGGGACGGCGGTCGGAGGCGTCAGAACGATCGTCGGTGCCTGCTCTCTCGGCATCAAACCGTCCGGATTTCGCCCCACATCGGCAAGCCCGGGCAGCGAGCGCCCGCGGCCGGGCAGCGGCCCGCCGGAGTTGATCGACGCATTGACGATGAGGTCGGCGCCGACCGCGTGCAGGCGCCGGGTGAGCGCTTCGCAGGCCGAGGCCGGATCGGCGCTCGTGAGGGTGATGCTGAGGTCGAGATCGGCCGGCCAGTCGCTTTCGATCGAAGCGGCCGCAAGCGATTCGTCGCGCTCGGTCATCGCGTCCACCAGGGCCTCGAAGGCGCCCGGCCGAGCCTCGCCTTCGGCGGCGGCGGGCAATTCGGCGCCGCCGGCCAGTGCGTCGCTCGGCGCCGGCTCGGGAGAATCGCCCGGCGTCTGCGGCGAAAGGCGGGGCACGACCGGCTGATCCTCCGGCGCCGCCGGGCCGCCGGCGATCGTTTCAGGAGCGAAATGCTCATCGCGCGAATCGAATCGCAGCGAGTTGAGAAGCCAGAACCCGCCGCCGGTCAGAAGGAGCACGAATCCCGCGGCGGCGGCGTAGCGCTGCCAGTGCGGGGCCCGGTAGCGGCGCAGGCTGATCGAAGGCGCGACCAGGTCGGTCTCGAGCAGCAGCGATCGCTCAATCTGTGCCAGCACGTCTGCCGCCAGCGTCGCCGGCGCCTGCGGCTCGGGCATGGCGCGCAATACCTCGCGGTCCGCCCTCAGCTGGCGGAGCGAGGCGAGCAGGTCAGGCTCCGAAGCCGCGGCGGCCTCAAAGTCGGCTTCCTCCTGCCGCGTCAACGTCTGCTCCACATAGGCGAGCAGGGTGGCGTCATCGAAACTGGCGGTGGTGCGGCGGTCCATGGTTTCACCGGCGTTGCTCACGGATTGGTCGATCGGGCGGCCGGACGCTCCATAGTCTGCATCGCCTTCCGCAGCGCCAGACGCGCCCGAAAAAGCCTGCTTTTGACCGTGCCCAGCGGCAGACCCAGGACCTCCGCGATCGTCTCGTAGTCCAAATCGCGCCCGTCCCTGAGGACCAGAAGCGCGCGGGCCTCGTCACCCAGTTCGTCCAGCGCCCGCAGCAGCATCACTCGCTGCTCGGTAGTTTGGACGCTTTCCTCGCCCGCGGGTTCCCGCGCGGGCAGGGAATCGGACCAGGGCCCCTCCCCCTCGGGCTCCCGGCCGTCCAATCCCGATCGGCTCCCAGCCGCCCGGGCCGTGCGGCGGCGCCGCAGGTGCGAGATCACGGTGTTGACGGTCAGACGGTAAACCCAGGTCGAGAGCGAAGAACGGCCGTCAAACCCGTTCAGCGCGGTCAGGAACTTGGTCAGGATGTCCTGCGTCAGATCGGCCGCGTCCTCGCGCTGGCCGAGCATGCGGGTGCACAGACCGAAGACGCGCTGGCGGTAGGACTCGAGCAAGGCGCCCATGGCGGCGACGTCGCCGGACCGGGCGCGCGCGACCAGGCGCATCTCCTCGCTGTTCTGATCGGATTGTGTCTGGTCTGCTCCGCTCACCTGACCCCTGCCGCTGCCCTAAGATGGTCCTTCTACCGCTCGGGCGGGCGATCGGTCCGCGAGCGGGGATGCGACGCCCGGCGAATTCGACGCATGACGCCCACGCCACCATCATACGAAGAGAGCCGACCTGATGCACGCCGTCCCGGCGCTGCGCCGAGCGGGGCCGTCGCGGCGAACTGGAGTACCTACGTCTCCCCCCTTGCCGCGCGCAACGCCTCACCGGAGATGCAGGCGATCTGGAGCCCGCAGCGCAAGCACTCGACGTGGCGCCGCCTGTGGCTGGCGCTGGCCGAGGCGGAGCAGGAACTCGGGCTGCCCATCACCGGCGAGCAACTCGACGAACTCCGCGCCCATCTCGATGACATCGACTTCGAGGCGGCGGCGCGGTACGAATCGCGCCTGCGCCACGACGTCATGGCTCACATCCACGCGCTCGGGGACGTGGCGCCCAAGGCGAGGCCGATCATCCACCTCGGCGCGACGAGCCAGTTCATCAACTGCAACACCGAACTGATCCTCCTGCGCGACTCGATGCGCCTCATCGCGGCCAAGATCGCGCGCATCATCGATGCGCTGGGCGCGTTCGCCCGGACGCACCGCTCGCTGGCGACGCTCGGCTTCACGCACTACCAGCCGGCGCAGCCGACGACCGTCGGCAAGCGCGCCTGCCTCTGGGCCTACGACCTGGCGCTCGCGCTCGATGAGATCGAGACTCGGCTCGATCGGCTGCGCCTTCGCGGCGCGCGCGGCGCCACGGGCACGCAGGCTTCGTTCCTCGCCCTCTTCGACGGCGACGCGGCAAAGGTCGAGCAACTCGACCGCCGCGTCATCGAGAAGATGGGCTTCAGGCCCGAGCAGGGTTACGAGGTGACGGGCCAGACTTATCCGCGCCTCGTCGATGCGCAGGTGCTCAACGCCCTCGCCGTCGCCGCCGCGGCGCTGCACAAGATCGCCACCGACCTCCGCCTCCTCGCGAACCGCAAGGAGGTCGAGGAGCCCTTCGGCTCCGAGCAGGTCGGCTCGAGCGCCATGCCCTACAAGCGCAACCCGATGCGCTGCGAGCGCATCTGCGCCCTGGCGCGATTCGTCATGTCGCTGCCGGCCAACGCGCTTCAGACCGCGGCCGTGCAGTGGATGGAGCGCACGCTTGACGATTCGGCAAACCGGCGCCTGACGCTGCCCGAGTCATTCCTCGCCCTCGACGGCGCGCTCGATCTGATGCACAACGTCGCCTCGGGGCTGGTTGTGTATGAGCAGGTGATTCGCGCCAATCTCATGGCCGAACTGCCCTTCATGGCGACGGAGAACCTGCTCATGGAAGCGGTGCGGGCCGGGGCCGACCGGCAGAGCGCCCACGAGATCATCCGCCGTCACAGTCAGGCCGCCGGCGAGCGGATCAAGGCCGAGGGCCTCTCCAACGATCTGCTTGACCGGCTGCGAGGCGAGCCGATGTTCGCGTCGCTCGACTTCGAGGCGCTGCTCGACCCGGGGCGGTACATCGGGTTGGCGCCGCGGCAGACGGAGCGCTTCATTGAGCGCGTGGTCGAGCCGATCCGGCGGAAGTACGCGGGGGACCTGAAAGCCGCGACTGAGCCGCGCGTCTGATCCCCCCAACGCCGGCGCTGCCCGTTCGATAACTGCCGGAACGCACGGCAAGGCCCCACCATCTTCACATCGGGTCAAGTCAGTGATTGGCGGTGCCGATATCGCCCGTTGAGCGTCGCGGAATGGCGCGGCGCGGGTGTTATCGGGAATCTCATGTCGCGGCCTGCACGGAAGCGGGTCCTGAGCCAAGGAGGGTGTGATGTCCACCATCACCCAGGAAAGTCGCGAGGCCGTGGTGAGCAAGGCGATCGCGGAGATCAGCCACATCGCGACGCTGCCGGAAGTCACGCTGCGGATCATCGACCTCGTCGAGGATCCCAGTTCGACGGCGCAGGACCTCAACAAACTGATCACCAACGACCCGGCCCTGTGCAGCCGCATCCTCAAGGTCGTCAACTCGGCGTTCTACGGCCTGCCGGGGCAGATCGGCTCGATCAACCGGGCGATCGTCCTGCTGGGCCTCAACGCGGTCAAGAACATCGCCATCGCGACGAGCCTGGCGAAACTGTTCCGCGGCGGCGAGTTGTGCCCCTCCTTCTCGGCGCGCGACCTGTGGATTCACTCGACGGCCGTCGCCGCCGCGTCGAAACTCATCGCCGACGCCGCGTCGATCGGCCTCTCCGACGAAGCATTCCTCGCGGGCCTGCTCCACGACGTGGGCATCATGGTCGAGATGCAGGCCGGCCGGCACAAACTCATCGAGGTCTTCGAGCAGTTCCCCAATGCCCGCAAGCCCTTCACCGCCGTCGAAGACGACGTCCTCGGCGCCAACCACCAGGACCTCGGCCGGGCCCTGTGCGAACGGTGGAAGTTCCCCAAGAGTTTCGGCTACGTGACGGGCTATCACCATCGCCCCCTGGAACTCGAAGCGAGCAGCCGCACCCTCACCAGCGTCGTCTACATCGCCGACTGGCTCGCAAAGAAGTCGCGCATCGGTTTCGTCGCCGACGTCAACACGGAGCAGGTCGAGTCCTCGATCCTCGACGAACTGCGCCTCACCGAGACGGAAATCGAGAACGTCGAGACGCAGCTGCCCGACGCGATCGACCAGGTCAATTCCTTCCTCGGCGGCTGAGGCGAAGGCGCAAGCGGATGAGACGGCGCAGCACGCGATTCGCGCGCGGCGCTTCACGCGGCGACGATGCGGCCGGCGGTGAGTTGGACGAGGCGGTCGGCGCGGCCGGCGATGGCGCGGTCGTGGGTGACCATGACGATCGTCTGCCCTTGCTTGTGGGTTTCGGCGATGACGTCGAGAATCTGCGAACCGGTGACGGCGTCGAGGTTGCCGGTCGGTTCGTCGGCGAGGAGCAGTTGCGGTTCGTTCATCAGAGCGCGGGCGATGGCGACGCGCTGGCGCTCGCCGCCGGAGAGTTCGGCGGGCTTGTGCCGAACGCGCTCCGAGAGGCCGAAGGCCTCGAGCAGTTCGCCGGCGCGGCGCTGCACCTGTCGGCGGCGCATCGAGTAGCCGAAGCGGCCGTAGCGCACCATCGCCGCCAGCGCCGTGTTCTCCAGCACGGTCATCTCCGGCAGGAGGTGGTAGAACTGGAAGACGAATCCGACGGTCATGTTGCGGTAGCGGTCCTTCTCGCTCGTGGTCCAGCCGCTGAGGTTCTGACCGCGATAGGTGATGGAGCCGCCGTTGCGGTCGGGGCGATCAAGGGCGCCGCAGAGGTGCAGGAGGGTGGACTTGCCCGAGCCGGAGGCGCCCAGGACCGCGACCCATTCCCCTTCGCGCACGTCGAGGTCCAGGCCGCGCAGCACCGGCACGTCCACGCGCCCGAGGCGGTAGGTCTTGTGAATCGCGCGCACCTGGAGGATGGGGTCGTTCACGTCTCGTTCACTCGTACCGGAGGGCGCTGACAGGATCAATCGAAGCGGCGCGCAGGGCCGGGATCAGCGCGCCGAAGACGGCAAAGACGACGCCGCAGAACATCACGACCATGGCGAGTTGCGGGGGCACGTGGTTGGGCACCTCGTCGAAGATGTAGATCTTCGGATCCCAGATCACGAGGCCGAACTTCTCTCCGAGCCACTCGTGGATGGGGTTGATGTTCCAGACGATGAGGTGCGCGAGGATGGAGCCGACGATGACGCCGAGGATGCCGAGGATCACGCCGTAGCGCAGAAAGAGCCAGGCGATTCCCGCGCGCGACGCCCCGACGGCGCGGAGGATGCCGATGTCGCGGGTCTTCTGCTGCACCACCGTCCAGAAGATGGCGAGCACGAGGATGACCGAGACGAGGCTGATGATGGCAAAGAGGGTGGTGACGAGGGCCGTCTCCTTCTGCACCGCGCCGATGTAGAGGGCGATCTGCTCCTCCCAGGTGCGGATCTGGATGCGCGAGACGGGCGGCATCTCGCCGACGTGCCGGTCATGCACCCGCTGCCAGGCGATCGCGGCCTGCTCCTTGAGTTGCTCCGGGCTGACCCCCGGCGCGGCCTTGATGACGATGCGCGTGGCGCGGCCGGGAACCATCCGGCCCGTGGGCGCCGGCGTGCCGAACTCATCACGCTCCGTCTCGCTCACCTCCTGCACGGCGTGCATGCCGAGCATCCGCTGCGCGATCTCGAAGGGAACGAAGACGTAGGCGGAGTCAACGTCGTAGCGCTCCACGACAAACTCATTGGCGACCGGGAGAATGCGGCTCTCAGGCTGGCGCACGCCTCCCTCTTCGGTGATGGGCAGCACGGTGAGCGTGACCTCGCGCGTCGGCATGAACCAGGTGTCCTGGAAGGTGTAGGAGCGCGAGGCGACGCGCTCGTTGCCGATGCTGACGCGCATGCCGAGGACGGCGGCCGGCGAGCCGCCGGGGGTGCGCAGCGTTCGGCCCGCCCGCGCGAGGCGCTCGATCAGCGGCGCCTCGGGGCGCTCGGGATCGAGCCACTCGCTCGTGTGGTTGCGCAGGCCGGCCGGCCCGAGCGGACCGAACTGCTCGTAGTGCGGATCGAAGAACGCGGCGTTGAGGCGGGCCTTGAGATCATCTTCCCGCTCCTCCTCCCGCCAGTCCTCGCGCCGCAGATCAGAGGCGGGAAACCGGCGGCGCGATGTGTCTTCGGCCGTGAGCGGCCGCCAGTAGATCGTCGAAGCGAAGCCGGTCACCGCGTCGTAGGACTCCGGCTCGATGCCGAAGACCTGGACCTGGGCGATCTGGCTGTAGGGCATCTTGAGCAGGCCGTACGCCTCGATCATGGGTGAAGCGGCCGCGACAGCCTCGAGGCCGCGCAACTCCGCCAGAACTTCCTCGTAGTACGGAAACCCGGTGACCTGCCGGTCGATGGCGACGTCGCCGATGAGTTTCCGTCCCGCCTGCGTCACCATGTCGAGAAAGCCGGTCATGACGGAGACGACGATGATGACCATGGCCGTGCAGAGCGCCACCGAGAGCATCGCCAGGAGAGGGATGATCTTGCGGAGCAGGTAGCGGCGGGTGAGAATGGCCTGGTACACGCGGGGTGCAACTCCGGGACGAAGGGGCGCGCCGATACGGTCGCGCACCGTTGATCGGCCTCGGGCTGAGGCTCGGTCGAATCCTACGGTCCGGCGGGGCGCGCTTCCTCAACCTCGCAGAGGAAGGCGTCGATAACCTCACGGGCCGCTCCGACGGCGGCTACACTCGCCGCCGATCGATCCCTATCGTTCCCGGGAAATCGGCATCCAACCCGTGCCGGATGCACAGGTCCGGCCGCGTCATGTCTTGAACCGGAAGACGGAGGCAAGAAACTGATGAAACCGACGCTTCGATTCAGTCGATCGCTCCGCGCGAGCGGTCTGGCGGCAGTTCTTCTCGCCTGGCCCGGCCTCGCGGCGGCCCAGGATCCCGCCCAAACTCAGCCTGCAGACCCACCGAAGGCCGAGCAGGAGCCGGCGCGCATCATCCAGCCCATCCAGAGCAGGCAGGCCGGGGCCGCACGGCGCGAGCGAGGGTGGATTCCCC
The DNA here is from genome assembly GCA_039794345.1 of Phycisphaerae bacterium. GTDB lineage: Bacteria > Planctomycetota > Phycisphaerae > Phycisphaerales > UBA5793 > UBA5793. The sequence continues at coordinate 28,349 of JBDIVQ010000007.1, forward strand.
CCGTCATGTCCATGCACCGGACGGAGGATGAAATCGAAATCCGCGACGGGATCAAGTACGTGGTTCTCAACCCAGGCAGCGGCCCGGACATTGTGGACGGCTGCTTCGTGGGGCTCGAGTTCAACGTTTTCACCGCCGAGGGCGAGTTGATCTACGCCTCGCGCCAGCCCGGCGCCAAGCCCGCCGGCATCAAGATCGGCGGCGGCGAACTCTCCGCCTTCAAGGCGTGGGAAGACGCGATGATGGGGATGAAGCGGTTTGAAGTCCGCAAGATCCTCATCCCCAAGGAGCAGGGACCAGGCCCCGAGGGTCTCGGTCCGATTCCTTCGGGCAAGGATCTTGTCATCGAACTGGGCGTCTTCGCCATCGTGCCCAACCCAGACCCCATCGTGGCCAAGGTGGAGCCCGACGGAACGCGGTGGATGGACCTGGCCACCGGCGGAGAGACAGAGCCGGCCTTCGACGCCAACGGATTCGGCACCTTCAACATCAACGTGTTCAACGACGCCGGCGAACTCATGGGCTCGACCACGATGGCGCGGATGAACATCACCGCCTCGGGGAACTCGGAGCGCTACTGGGTTCGCTACGCGCACGGCATGCGGGCGGGCGGATCGCGCGTCGTCGAGTTCGCCGAGCCCGGGCCTTACCGCAAACTCCGCGTCGAGCGCCTCCTCAACGGCACGGCCGCGCAGGACGACCGGCCCCGGCGCTGGCGCATGCTCATCGACTGCTACTCCGTCACGCCGCCGATCGCCCAGACGCCGCACAATCCCGCCGACGAGAAAGACATCGGCGAGGGAGTCCGAATCGTCGATCTGGTCATAGGCGAGGGGGAAGTCTTCGAGGGCGACTTCCAGAAGTGGGTGCCCGTCATCCACTACTCATCGTGGTCTCTCGCTGACAATTCGCTCTACGACAGCAGCCGCAAGCCCGGGCGCGAGAAGGTGCTCTATTCGCCCCTCTATCCCTCCATCTGGAAGAAGGGGCTGACGGGCATGCGCAAGGGCGGCAAGCGCAAGATGATCGTCCCGCCGAACATCGACAAGGGGCAGGACTTCACGCCGATCCAGAATGACCGCGGCTTCATCTACGAACTCGAACTGCTCGACTGGGAGCCGACGATCTTCCAGTTGACGGCTGAAGGCGAGGAAGGCGACGGCCTGTTCGACTTCAACTTTGAAGAAGCGGGAGAGGGCGCAGAGCCGGGGGCGGAGGAGAAGCCCGAGGCTGACGCGAAGCCGGAAGGTGAGAAAAAACCGGTCGGGGACAAGCCCTGAATTCCACCGGCAACATCCGACCGATTCAGCGAGGCCCGCGCCCGGCGCGGGCCTCGGTTCGTTTCTGGTCGCGCGGGTCGGGCATTGTCCGGCGGGGTTTGCCGGGTACGCTCATGGCGCATCTGCCGTGCGGCACATCTCGCGAGGGCCCGGCGCTTGAGCGAATCCGACCTCTACGAAGAACTGCGGCGACTCGCCGCGAGACTGGAACGGCTGGAGCGTCTCCTCGACCTCGAATCGATCGAACACGAACCGACTGAGCCGGCGGCGCCGCCCCCGGCGCCGACTCCTCCCCCGCTCACAGTCGCCACGCGCTCGACGCCGCCGGTTGCGCCGCCGAGGACCATCTCCGAGGTGGCGCGCCCGGCGCCGGCGCCGACCAGCGCTGCCGCGCGACGCGGTGCCGCCAGCCGCACCCCGACGACCGAGACGCCGGCGAGTCTCGCGGCGGGATCCGCCCTGCCCTCGCCCGCGCGGCATGCGCCCGCTGACCGCACTTCGATCGAACTCGCCATCGGCGGACGATGGATGGCGTGGGTCGGGGCGATCGCGGTGATCATCGGCATCGGCCTGTTCATCAAGTTCGCCTACGACGAAGGGTGGCTGCGATTCGTCAGCCTCTCGACGCGCTGCGCGCTGGCGGGGGCGTTCGGGTTTGTACTCCTCGGACTCGGCGAAGCCGCGCTGCGCCGGATCAGCCGCAACGCTTCGGTCGGCCTCTTCGGCGCGGGGCTCGGCACGCTCTACCTCACGGCGCTGGTCGCCTTCCGCCTCGAGGTGCTCGGTTCGGCGGGATTGACGCTCGTCCTGCTGGCGGTCACAGCCGCGCTGGGCGTCGCGATCGCCTTGCGCGCGGCGCTGCTGAGCATTGGCGTGGTTTCCATCATCGCCGGCTACGCGGCACCGCTGCTCGTCCCGGGAGCGGAGACCTTCGCCGCCGCGCTGCCGTCCTACCTCACGATGCTCCTGGGCGTGGGGCTGGCGCTTTCGGCATGGCGGCCCCGGCCCTTCCGCCCCTTGCGGATTGTCACGTGCGCGGCCCACGCCGTCATCGCGACGATCTGGCTCTTCGAAGCGGGCGGGGCCGCGGGCCTGCTCGAACTGACCTTCCTCTCGGGCTGGTGGATGATGGTCACAGGCGAAGCGCTTTACGCCGCCATCCGCCGCCAGTCCTCGCTCGGCAATGCGATTCTGAGCCTCGCTGCGACGTCGTGGTACGTGCTCTTCGGCTGCGTGCTGCTCAACACCACCGCCGCGATCTCCGGCGATCTCGCGGGCGCCTTCACCGCGGGCGTGGGGGTTCTCGCCGGGGCAATCGCCTTCCAGTTTGGTCCGGGTCTTGAGGCGCTGCGCCGCCGGCCGCGGATCGCCATTGAGAACCTCGCCGCCTCGCTCTGGGCACAGGCGGGCGCTCTCTTCGTCATCGCCGCCGGGCTCCAGTTCAACGATCACGGCATCACGCTCGCCTGGCTCATCATGGGGCTGGCCGCGATCGAGATCGGCCGCCGCCTCCCCTCGCTCGCCGCAGACATCTTCGGCCTGATTGTCGGCGCTCTCGGCCTGCTGCGGCTGGTATCGATCAGCCTGGCCGTCGGAATCGGGACGAAAGCCGCGCAACTCGGCGGTTATGAAATCTCCGAGTGGGGGCTGCTCGCCCTCGCCGGCGCGGCGATCCTGCACGCGGCGGCGTGGCGGCTGCGCGCGGAAGGAGCCCGCGCGTGGCCCGGTCTGCGCGTCGGTCTCGCGCTGCTCTCCGCCCTTTTGTGGATGATGCTGACGGCCATCGAACTGCGCGACATGTCGATGGGTGCGGCGTGGCTGGCGGGGGCCGCGGTCCTCATGGCTTTGGCGCGACTCGGCATGCCGCTGAAGTACCTTGAGATCGGCGTGCTGCTCATCGCCGCCGCGAGCCTGCGCCTCCTGCTCGTCGATCTTCTCAGCCAGCGGGCGACCGACCCGGCCGGCTGGACGCGGGACACGCCGTTCCTGAACGTCGCGACGCTCTTCGGCGCCGCCATCCTCGCGATGAGCGCCGGCGCGGCATGGATGGAGCGGCGCCTGCGCGAGGTGCGCCGCGTCTGGGACGATCGGCCGGCCTTTGCGCTGCGGGCGTTCATGGTTCTGCTCACCCTGCTTCTCCTGAGTTTCGAGACGGATCGCGCCGTCGCCGTCTACGAAGCCGGCCGGGGCGCTGCCGCAGTCGAGCGCTGGGGCGACTACCAATTGGCCTCGCTCGCGCTGACGCTGCTCTGGGGGCTGGCGGGGGTCTTGGGGATGATTGTCGCATCAGTACGGAGCAGTTCGCGCCTCGCCGGGCCGGCGGCGCTCATCGCGTCCGGAGCCGCGATCGCCTGGCTGGCCTGGGACACGGTTTACTACCGCATCACGGAAGGCGTCGCGCCGGTGCGAGTCGTCTTCAACGCCCAGTTTCTTTGCGGCCTGGCGCTGGGCGCCGGACTGGCGGTCGCGGCGAGGGTCAATCTCGGCGGCCGCCGCACCAACTCGCTCGCCGGTCCCAACGACGTGGTTCGAGCAGCCCCGGCCCTGGTCGCGCTCATCGGGCTGTGGCTCGGGTCGCTGGAGATCGATCGGTTCTTCAATCCCGAGACCTCGGCGTTTGCGGAGGCGGCGATGGCGCGGCAGACGGGGCTGAGCATCTACTGGGGCGTCTACGGAATCGCGCTGGTGGCCATCGGCTTCGCCGCGCGCGCGGCGCTGAGTCGCTACGCGGGACTTGGTCTGCTCGCCGTCACGCTGGTGAAGGTGCTCATCGTGGACCTGGGCGACGTCGAGTACATCTACCGCGTGCTCTCCTTCATCGGTGTCGGACTGCTCTTTGTCCTCACCTCGATCGCGTACGCGAAATTCTCTCCGCGCCTGCTGGCCGATCGACCACTCGCGCCGTGATGGTGTGGAGGGGCTTTCAGGCACGAGGAGCCGGACGCCATGCACCCCATCACGCTCGACATCCTCCCATCGCCTCGTCAGATGCCGCGATCAAAATTGACGGCGGCGGCCCTGAGCGCGCTGCTGGCGGGGTGCATGCCCCAAGCTGGTCGAGAGGTTCCTCCCTGGCTGCAGCCACAGGTTCAGATCGAAAGCAACGAAGCCCCGCGCGGCGGACGGCTCCACGTGAACATGCGCATCAGCGGCGTCGCTCCCGACGGATTGGTGATGCTGCGCCTCGTGCGCAAGGAAGGGCAGGTGCGCATTGCCGACGTTCGAGTCGCCGATGCCGGCCGGGCCGCCACGCGCCGCCAGGCCGAACCGGCGCTTGACACGGGGACGACGAGCGCCGTGTCGCTTTCACGCTCCGGTGCGGCGCGGTTTCGACCGTGGCTCTCTTCAACCGCCGGACGGTCGAGGTCCGCCGGCGCGTTCAGCGACGCCGCCGTTCATTCCGGAGCGCTCGGCGGGCTCGATCTCGCCGGCGTCACGATCGCCCCGGTTCCGGTGCAGGCCGGCGGAGGGGGGGCGGCGATGCGCGTCGGCATGGCGCTGCTCTCCGCGTTTGAAGGCGCGATCTTCGACTGGCCGCGCGAACGGCTCTACCTGATCGTCCGACGGCCGCTGCTCATCGACGGGAAAGAGCCGATCGCAACGAGGATTGAAGCGCTGTCGAGGCGCCCGGAATGGTCCGTCGGACCGCTGCGCACCGGCGTCGAGGCCAGCGCCATGCCGCAGTCGCGCCAGATCGTCGTACGCACCTCCGACGCGCTGCCGCTCACTGAGATTGAGATCGCCGGTGAATCGATGGCGGCGCTCATCGACACGGGCTTTTCCGGCGATCTCTTCGTCCGGCGGGGCGGGCCGTGGCCGCTGGGGCCGGGAGCCAGCCGCAGCGCCATCGACGTCGGGGGGGCCAAGCGACCGGTGCGCGAGCACGCGCTGCTGGCGCCGCTGAAACTGGCGGGCATGCACTATCAGGCGATCACCGTAACGACCAGCCCGACCTTCCCGCCGGGAGAGCAGGGCGCCTTTGAGGCTGTCATCGGACTGGGCGTGCTCACCCGGACGCCGATCTGGCTTGACTGGAACACGGGCGTGATGCGGATCTGGAGCGGCACGGCGGAATTTCCCGACCTGGCTCCGCTGCCGTGATCGCATCAGGGGCGCTCCGGGCGGCAGCGGTCAGGTTGTCGGCATGAGCGCCTGAGGCCGCTCAACTTCGAAGCGCAGCGGCAGGAGCAGGCTGAACGTCGAGCCTCTGCCGAGTTCACTGGAGACGCTCACCGCACCGCCGAGGAGCGTGGCAAGTTCGCGGCTGATCGCCAGACCGAGACCGGTGCCCGCGTGCCGGCGGGTGTGGCTGGCGTCAACCTGTCGGAACTTCTCGAAGATGATCTTCTGATCCTCGGCGCTGATTCCCGGCCCGGTGTCGGCCACCGAGACGCGCACCTGCTCGCCGCTCTCGGGGGTGCGCACTCGCTCGGCGCTGAGCGTGATCCGGCCGCCCGGAGGCGTGAACTTCACCGCATTGGAGAGAAAATTGAAGATGATCTGCTGGAATCGGCCGGGATCGGTTTCGATGGGCGGCAAGAGGGGATTGACCTGCAGGATCAGTTCGATTCCCTTCTTTTCGGCCTGAGGGCGCACGAGGGTGATGAGTCCCTCGCAGACGTCGGCCACGCTCGCCTGCTCGACGGCAATCTCCAGCCGGCCTGCTTCGATCTTCGCGAGATCGAGCAGGTCGTTGATGAGTTCGAGCAGGCTGCGGCCGGAGGTGATGATGTTCTGCGCGTAGCGGCGGCGCTTTTCGCGACGGGCCTGCGGCGATTCCTCCGCGCCATCGTCCTCCTGCTCGGCGATCACCTCCGCAAAGCCGAGAATCGAGTTGAGCGGGGTCCGCAGTTCGTGCGACACATTGGCAAGGAACTCCGACTTGAGCCGGTTGGACTGCTCCAGAAAGACGTTCGAAGCCGCCAGTTCGTTGAGTTTGAGATCCAGGCTCTTGTTGATCTGCCGCAACTGGTCCTGGCTGGTCTTCAGGTTGGCCAGCATCAGGTTGAACGTCTCGGAGAGTTCCTCGAACTCGTCCCCCGTGCGGATGTCCGAGCGGATGTTGAGTTCGCCGGTTGAGACGCGCTCCGCCGTCTCGCGAAGCACGCGCACCGGCGAGAGGATGATCCGCGTCGTGATGACGTAGAAGACGGCGAAGGCGAGCAGTCCGGCGAGAATGCCCGATGCGAAGATGTAGGCCCGGTTGATGAAGATCTCCCGCATTGCGGCGCGGGCGTCGCGGTCGATGAGCAGCAGGCCGACGACGGCGTCGCCGCCCTCGGCGCCCCTTGAGTCGTCGGCCTCGGGCAGAAGCAGCGCCGAATCGCGCACCGACGCCACGTCCAGGCGCGTCAGCGCCCGCGCAAAGCGATACCGCACCGGACCGTTGCGCGGCCGCTCGACGCGCGTGTACTCACGCGTCTCCCCGGATGCGAGCGCCTCGGCGGCGGCGCCGACGAACGGGTCGTCGGGGAGGCGCTGCGGCGACCCCGCCAGCGGAATGAACCGGATGCTCAGCGGCGCAGAGCGAGCCGGCGCGCCCGCTTCGGGCGGAGGCTCCGTCCGCTCGCTGATCGACTCAATGTCAAAGAGATTGCTCAGCCAGCCGTCGGCCAGTTGGCTGGCGACCTCGAACTGCCCCTCATCGACCATGCGCTGCATGCGGATCCACGGCACGCTGAGCGCTGCGGTGAGGATGAGCACGACGGCCAGCCCGAAGAGCAACTGGCACTTGTTGGCGAGGGAGAGTCCGGAAGACCGGAAGGTTGGCATGGTCTCAACCCGTGTCGCCGCCAGGCCGCCCCACCCCGTCCCGCTTCCACGGCAGGGTCGGCGCGTCGATCCAGAGGTGGTCCAGGTCGTAGAAGGCGCGGGTGTTCGGCTCGAAGAGATGGATCGTCACGTCCACGAAGTCCACCACGGTCCAGGTTGACGATCGCTCGCGGTTGATCCGGAAGAGGGGGTGTCCCGACGCTTCCCCGAGTTCGATCACGTCGTCGCTCACGGAGCGCATCTGGCGGTCGGAGGTGCCCGTGGCGATGACGACGTAACTCGTCACCTGGCTGAATCCTCGAACGTCGAGGGCGACGACTTCCTCGCACTTGGTGTCGGCGAGCAATTGCGCCACTTCGATGGCAAACTGCCTTGCCTCGGTGACGGGCGTTTCTGTGGCCGTGCTCATGCGCGTGTGCTTCCTCCCGAAAGTCCTGCGGCCGCACCTCGGCCGCCCTCAACGATACCACCGTCGCGCCGCGCGGGCCGCTGCCGGGGCGAGAATCCGGCGCGGCCGGACCAGCCATCCCGTCGGACGAAGCGCGTAGGATCAGCAACCCACCGCCCATGACGCCGCAACGGTCAACCCATCGTCACCTTCGGTCCGGCGTGCTCGCGGCGATCCTGCTCGGCGCCATGGTGCTCCTCCTGCCGGCCTGCCGCCGCGCCGCACCCGCCGATGCACCGGCGCAGCGGCTGCGCATCATCTGCCTGAGTCCGGCGGTCACGGACATGCTCGTGGCGCTGGAGCTGGGGGACCGGATCGTCGGCCGCGACGCCTACGAGGAGCAGTTGCCCGACTCGGTGCCGCGCGTCGGCGACCTGACGAGCGTCAACCTCGAGGCGGTGCTCGCCCTGAATCCGACGGACATCATTCTTCAGGCGGGGCGAGCCGGCGCGCCGCCGCGCCTCGAGTCCATCGCGGCCGAACGGGGCTGGCGCTTCATCAATCTCCAGATCGACGGGTTGGATGATGCACAACTCGCCCTGCGCCGCGTCGTCGAGGAACTCTCCTTCGCGGGTGATGACCAGTCGCAGCGCGTCGCCGCAAGGCGGCGCGCGACGGAACTGCTCGCGGAGATGGATGCCGCACTCGCCTCCCTTCCCGCCGCGACGACAGCGCGACTCGGTCCCGTCCTCCTGCTCTACTTCACCGACCCCCCTTCCGCGTTCGGGCCGGGCAGTTATCTCAGCGACATGCTCGCCAGACTCGGCGCGGACAACGCGCTCACGGGCGGCGCGTGGCAGGAACTCGACCTTGAGCGCGTGGCCGCCATCGACCCGTGGGCGATCATTGTCGTCAAGCCCGGCGCTTCTCCGCAGCAGACCGAGGATCCGCAATCGCTTCTCGGCTCCGTCGGCCGCCTGAACCTCACCTGCGCGCGGGCCGGCCGAATCGCCGTGCTGCGGCACGAAAGGGCGCTGCTGCCCGGCGCCTCGCTCATCGAGGCGGCGCGGGAATTGCGGGACATCCTCGAATCGCTCGCGATGGGCGGGGAGTCGCGCGGGCCATGACGGGCAAGCGCACCACCCGGCTGCTTCTGCTCGGCCTGGGGCTTGCGGCCCTCGTGCTGGCGCGTCTTCTCGCCGGGTATGAGATGGGCTGGCCTGCGGAGCCGCTGGTGCGCGAGTTGCGGCTGGCCAGCGCGCTCGGCGCCGTCGCCGTGGGATTGTGTCTCTCCGTCAGCGGCGTGATGCTTCAGTCGCTGCTGCGCAACCCGCTGGCGAGTCCCTACATTCTCGGCCTGGCGTCCGGCGCGGCGCTGGGGGTGGGATCGGCGCAACTCCTCGGACGCGCCGCCGATCCGATCCCCTGGCTCACCCAGCCCGCGGCCGCGGTGGCGGGATCGCTCCTCGTTCTCATTCTGGTGTACCGACTCAGCCGGCGGCGCGGCGTCATCGAACCGATGACGATGCTGCTCGTGGGAGTCATGCTCAGCGTCATCGCTTCGGCTCTGCTCATGCTGCTGACGTTTCTCATGGGGCCCAATGCCGACCAGCTGCTTCGCTGGATGATGGGGCGGCTCGCGCCCGAGACCCCACCGGGGCTGCTGGCGGCGGCGCTGCTGATTGGCGCCGCGGGGCTGGGGTTGGGGTTGAAGTGGGCCCCCGCCCTCGATGCCGCCGCCCTGGGAGACGACGAAGCCGTCAGCGTCGGCGTGCGCCTCGATGCGCTGCGCACCGGCATGTTCATCGTCGCGGGGACGCTCACGGCGGTGTCCGTCGTCCTCGCCGGACCGATCGGTTTTGTCGGACTGATCGCACCGCACGTGGCTCGCGTGCTGCTTGGCCCGGGCCACGCGACGCTTCTCATCGGCGCGGCGCTGATCGGCGGCGGACTGCTGCTCGCGGCCGACAGCCTCGTGCAGATCATCCCGCACCTGCCGTGGATCCCGCAGCCGCGAGGTCTGCTGCCCGTCGGCATCCTGACCAGCGCCATCGGCGGGCCGATGTTCATCTACCTTCTGCGCCGCCGCGAGTCGGAGTGGACGCCATGACGCTTCGACTCGAGGGCGCGACCTTTGCCTACGCGCGCGGCGGCCGCCCGGTCATCGAGGGCATCACCGCGGAAGTCGCGGCCGGCCGGATCACCGCGGTCATCGGTCCGAATGCGGCGGGCAAGAGCACGCTGGTGCGTCTGATGGCCGGCCTGCTGGCGCCGGGCGCGGGACGGATTCTGCTTGACGGCGTGGAGGCGCACCGTCTCGACCCGCGGCTGCGGGCGGCGCGAATCGCCTATGTGCCCCAGCGACCGCGCATCGATGCGCCTTTCACCACCGCCGAAGCGGTCGCGCTGGGCCGCTTCGCCCAGCCGCGCCGTCCGGCGGCTGTTCACGCCGCGCTGGCCGAATGCGGCCTGCTCGAAGAGCGCGGCCGAATCCTCAACACGCTCAGCGCCGGGCAGCAGCAGCGGGCCGCCCTGGCCCGCGCGCTGGCTCAGGTCCACGAGCGCGATGACGCCCTCCTCCTGCTGGATGAACCGACCTCCGCCCTCGATCCGCTGCACGTGCAGCAGACCGCGGCGATTCTCCGTCGCTCGGCGCAGCGCGGTCGAGCCGTCGTCGTCGTCCTGCACGACCTCGTCCTGTCGCGGCGGCTCAGCGACGTGACGTGGATCATGCACGCCGGCCGGCTCCTCGCCGCCGGCCCCACCGCCGACGTCTGCACGCCCGAACGGCTCGAAGCGGCCTACGGCGTTCGTTTCGCGCCCGCGCCGCAGACTCTGGTCGCGCAGGTCGATTGAGAGCAGGCAACGGTCGCGCCGCGCCGCCGCTATACTCACAACGCCCCTCACATGGAGTCTCCATGCGCTGGTTCCTTCAGAATCTCCAGATCTTCCTGCCGATTCTCCTTATTCTGGCCACGGGACTCGGTCAGGTGGTCAAGGCGCTGATGGAGCAGCGCCAGGAACTGCGCAACCGCCGGAGCGGCTCTGCCGGCGGAGCGCCCGGAGGAGTTGACAGCGAGATCGAGACCGTCCCGGCGCGATCCCCTTCTCCCCACGTGCGGGCGCGCGAGCAGGAACTCGAAGCCCAGCGCCGGGCACAGATTGAGATGTGGCGGGCTCGGGAGGCGATGATGCGCGGCCAGTCGGGCCGCCCGGCCGCCGCGCCGCGCACGGCGGAGGAAGAACTCGCGCTGAGGCGACGCCTGGCGATGGAGGAACTGCGCCGCCGGGAGGCCGCCACCCGGGCGGAGCAGATGCGCCAGGCGCCCTCCGCTGACCGCTCCACCTCCGGGCGGGAGTCGCGGCGTCAGCGAGCCCAGCGAGGAGCGCCGCGGTCGAGGCCGTCTCCCGCCGCGCCGATGGAGGAATCTTTGCCGGCGCCCGCTCCTGCAGCCGCGCGGGAGCAAAGCGCCGCGCTCCCTGAAGGGCTCGCCCAGCGCCGCGGCGCCGCACTGAGAGGGCCGGCGGTCGTTCCCACCTCCCGCGCCTCGGGTCTGGGCTCGATTCTGCTCACTCGCGGCGCGCTGCGCCAGGCGCTGGTTCTCAAGGAACTGCTTGACCCGCCGCTGGCGATTCGGGACACGCCGGGCGGGTTGAGCGACGGCTATCATCAGCCCTTCTGAGCCTCTCCGCTTCGCGCTTTTCCCTTACGAACCCTGACGGAGTTCCATCCGCCATGAGCAAGTTGAGCATCGAGAAAGTCGATGTCGCCGGTCGCCGCGTTCTCACCCGCGTGGACTTCAACGTCCCCCTTGATGCGAACGGGCGCATCACGGATGACCGGCGCATCCGCGAGTCGCTGCCGACGATTCAATCAATCGTCAGGCGGCGCGGGCGGGTGATTCTGATGTCGCACCTCGGCCGGCCGGCGGAGCGGGGTTTCGAGGCCAAGTACTCGCTCAGACCCGCGGCGGAAGCGCTCGGCCAACTCCTCGGCCGCCCCGTCGCCTTTCCGAGCAGCGACTGCACCGACGCCGCGGCCAGCGAGGCGGTCTCCAAACTGGGCGACGGCGAAGTGCTGCTGCTCGAGAATCTGCGCTTCCATGCGGGCGAGACCGAAAATGACGCGGCGTTCTCCCGGACGCTGGCCGCGTACGGCGAGGTGTACTGCAACGACGCATTCGGCACGGCGCACCGGGCCCACGCCTCGATGGTGGGGGTGCCTCGGGCGATGGGGACGGCGCCGCGTGCGGCGGGCCTGCTCATGCTCGCCGAGATCAAGTACCTTTCCGATCTGCTCGAAGAACCGCAGCGGCCTTTCATCGCCGTGCTCGGCGGGGCCAAGGTCAGCGACAAGCTCGGCGCCATCCGCCGCCTGCTGGATGTCGTGGATGAAATCCTCGTCGGCGGCGCCATGGCGTACACCTTCCTGAGCGTGCTCGGCCGGCGGATGGGAAAGAGCCGCATCGAAGGCGACTGCCTCGACGACGCGAAGGAGATCATCCAGCTTGCCGCCTCCAAGAAGGCCGACCTCTTTTTCCCCAACGACCACGTCTGCGGGAAGGAGATCGCCCCTGTCACCCCCGTGCGGACCTTTGAGGACCACATCGAGGACGGATGGATGGGGCTGGACATCGGCCCGCAGACGCAGCAGCGCTACGCGACGCGCCTTTCCAAGGCGAAGACGATCATCTGGAACGGCCCGGTGGGCGTGTTTGAAGTCGGTCCATTCAATGTGGGCACCAAGGCGATCGCCCAGGCGATCGCCGACGCCACCTCCCGGGGGGCGACCAGCGTGATCGGGGGGGGCGACTCCGCTGCCGCGGTGGAGGCGTTCGGCATGGCCGATCGGTTCTCCCACGTTTCAACCGGGGGCGGGGCGAGTCTGACGCTTCTTGAAGGCGGGCCGATGCCGGGCCTGGACATTCTGAGCGACGATTGACGCAGGCGCCCGAACCGGACGGGCAGACGCCTCCGACGGGAAAGCGACCCTGTTCGGAGGCTGCAGATATGCTGCGCCTTGCTCGCCGTGCCGGGGCCACCGTACCATGAACACGGCTGGATCCGACGACGCGGGGCCCTCGCGATCGACTCGGCCCTGCGGAACCACTCACTCCTGCAAGCGCAACGCGCATGGAGGCGACATGGCAACGGGGCCGCTTTCGATCCAACGACTCCTCGCGGGGATGAGGCAGCACGATGCTTCGGACCTTCACATCAAGGTCGGCCTGCCCCCTACCTATCGCGTGGGCGGCCTGCTCCGCGCCGTAGACGGCCCGCCGGTGACCGCCGAGGAAGCGGATCACATCCTCGACCCGCTCGTGCCGGAGCGGCTGCGTGCGCGCTTCGAGCAGTCGGGCGACCTGGACTTTGCAACCTTCAACGACGCGGGCGATCGCTTTCGCGTCAACATGTTCCGGGCCGGGGGGCACATCAGCGCCGCCATTCGGCGGGTGAAGGGAGAGATTCCGACGTATGAGTCGCTGCACCTCCCCCCGATCTACCACCGCCTCATCACCGAAACGCATGAGGGGATGATCCTCGTCGTCGGCGTGACGGGCAGCGGCAAGTCGAGCACGATCGCGGCGATGCTCGAGCACATCAACCACCTCCGCGCCGAGCACATCATCACGATCGAGGATCCGGTCGAGTACCAGTTCAAGCCGAAACTCTCGATCATCTCGCAGCGCGAAATCGGCATTGACGTGCCGGACTACAAGAGCGCCCTGCGCTACCTCGTGCGGCAGGACCCGGACGTGGTGTTCATCGGCGAGATGCGCGACCACGACACCGTTCTCGCGGCGATCCAGGCGGCGGAGACGGGCCACCTCGTCTTCGGCTCGATGCACACCGCCGACACCATGCAGTCGATGAGCCGCATTCTCGAGTTCTTCCAGGAGTCCGAGCACGACTTCATCCGCAGCGCCCTGGCGAACACGCTCAAGGCGGTCTGCGCCCAGCGCCTCCTGCCCGCCATGGAGGACTTCGAGGTCAACGCCGTCCCCGCAACGGAGGTGCTCATCAGTTCACCGAGCGTGCGCGACAAGATCCGCGAGGGAGAAGAAGAAGACATTCCCGCGATCATCAACGCGAGCGTCGAGGAAGGCATGCGCTCCTTCACCCTCTCGCTCACCGAACTCGTCGAGAAGGAATGGGTGCGCAAGTCGGTGGCCATGGACTACGCGCCGAACCGCAACGCCCTCGAGAGCCAGCTCAAGGGCGTCGAGGTCAAGTCGCAGACGCTTGTCAACCGCATTCGCGGCTGATCGGGCGGGGCGCCGGCGCGGCGAGCGATGCCGGGCGTCGGGGCGGGGCGCGGGGCCGCGTGCTAGAATCCCCCCCGGTTTCCTGCACGAGATCCCCCGCGCCGATTTTCCCGGAGACGCGATTGAGCCCTGCGGCCAGCACAACCCGGCCCGTTGAGGTCGAGGCCTGCGACGATGAGCGAACCTTCATCGCCGGCGTGCTTCGGGCGGAGAGCGCGGCCATCGAGCGAATGATCGACGCCCTCGGCCCGGACGTGCACGCGGCGATCGACCTGCTCGATCGATGCGCCGGGCACGTTGTCGTCACCGGCATGGGCAAGAGCGGGCTGATCGCCCAGAAGATCAGCGCGACGCTTTCGAGCGTCGGCCTTCCGAGCCACTTCATGCATCCGGCCGAGGCGCTGCACGGCGATCTGGGCCGCGTGCGCCAGGGGGACATCGTGTGGGCGCTGAGTTACTCGGGCAACACCGACGAGGTCGTGCAGCTCGGCCATGTGCTTCGCGATGAGGGACTGGCGATCCTGGCGATCAGTTCCAACCCGGCCAGCCGCCTGGCGCGACTGGCGACGGTCCACCTGAGCATCGGCAACGTCGAGGAGGCATGCCCGCACAACCTCGCCCCCACCGCCTCCACGACCGCGATGCTCGCGCTGGGCGATGCGCTCGCCCTGGCCGTAAGCCGGCGGCGGCGCTTCTCGCCCGAGGATTTCCGCCGGCGCCATCCGGGCGGGACGCTGGGCGTGCTTCTTCAGCCCATCACCGAAGTGCTGCGCTTCCGCGTCGGTGAGAATCTCCCGCTCATCCGCGTCGGGGCCACGGTGCGGGAAGCGCTGCGGCAGGCGGACGTGGGTCGGCGTCCCGGCGCCATGCTCATGATCGACGAGCGAGGGACGCTCGCCGGACTCTTCACCGACGGCGACCTCCGACGACTCGTGCTCAAGGATCCCGGCGCGCTTGAACAACCCATCGCCGCGGTGATGACGCGAAAGCCGCGCGTGCTTCGCGCCAATCAGATTGTCCGCGACGCCGTGGCGCTGGTGCAGGAGTTCCGCCCGGACGAGATTCCTGTGGTCGATGACGCCGGCCGGCCGATCGGACTGGTGGACGTGCAGGATCTCATCGCCCTGCGGATCATCCAGGAATAGGGCCTCTGTGAGCGATCCGACCGACGCCAGAGCCGTACGCCTCTTCGTCCTCGATGTGGACGGCGTCATGACTGACGGCGGCATCATCATCGACGACGAGGGGCGCGAGACGAAAGTCTTCCACGTGCGCGACGGGTTCGGGATTCGTCTGTGGCAGCGTCTCGGGGGCCAGGCGGCCATCATCACGGGCCGGTCCAGCCGCGTCGTCGCCCACCGCGCTGCCGAACTCCACATCGAGCACGTCCTGCAGGGAGTTCGCGACAAGGGCGATGCCCTGGGGTCGCTGCTGGCACGCACCGGCCGTTCGGCACGAGAGACGGCCGCCATAGGCGATGACCTGAACGACCTGCCGCTGCTGACCGCGGTGGGCTATCCTCTGGCGGTGGCGGATGCCGTCCCCGAGGTGCGCCGCGCGGCCCAATTCGTCACCAGCCGGTCCGGCGGCCGCGGCGCCGTGCGCGAGGCGATCGAGCACCTGCTCGTCGCACAGGGTCGATGGAACGAGGCCCTGGGCCTCTACGCCCCATCCGGCTGCAAGGAGGTCTGAACCCATGCGTTCACCGCGTCGGGCGATCGCCGATCGACATCTTCTCGTCGTGGGAGTCGCAGGCATTCTCGGCGCGATTCTCCTGCTCATGCTCGTGGTCTTCGGCGGGCGGGGGCGCGTGCCCGAGTCGAAGTCGAACACCCCCATCGCGCCGGAACTCCTTGAAGCCGACGCCGGCGAGCGCGACCCATCCAAGCGACTGGTCATCGGCGAACGGCGGCCGGCGCAGGGCGATCCCCTCCAGTCGCTCCAGACCGGCCGCGGCGAACTCGAGTTCACCAACGATGAAGGGCTGCTCGCGTTTCGCTACCGCTGGGAGAAGTCGGATCCGCTCGAAACGGGATGGAACCGCTTCACGAAACCGCAGGCGTGGGTGTACCGTTCGGCGAACCAGTTGATCCACATCCGCGCGGATGAAGGGCACTTTCGCCTCGCGGAAAACCGCCAGCCGCAGGCCGGCGTGCTCCAGGGCAACGTCGTCATGGCGCTGTACGAGGCGGCGGGACCGCGCGCGGCGTACGCCATCGACACCAGCCGCGACCTGCCCGTCGCGGAGTTCTCGACCTCGTCGCTCAATTTCGACGCCGAGCAACTCAGCGCCCGCACGGAAGAGCGCGTCGTCGCCCGAACCGCGGAGGTGCTCCTCGTCGGAAGGGGCCTGAGCCTCCTCTTCAACGAGCGCCTCGGCCGAATCGAGGAACTCGAGATCGACGAGCGCGAGGTGATCGTGTATCGCCGGCCGGAGGGAGGCGGGGATTCCGCTTCCGCCGTGAGCGGCGTTCCGGAAGTTCTGCCCCGGCAGGCAACGGTCGCTCCCGCGCCGACGCCCTCCTCCGCCGGGGCGCCTGGCGCGGCGCCACACGATCCCGCCCGGCGCACTCTGGACTGGTCCAGCGTCACGCCCTACCGCCTGACCCTGACTGACGAGGTGATCATTGAGCAGGGAGAGGCCGGCGCCAAGTTGACCATCCGAGGCCGCGACCTGGTGGCCGACTTCACACTTGAGCGAGGCAGCGCCGGCGGCCGGCTGACGGGCGCGCCTTCATCGAGCCTGCCATCGGAGCGAACACCCGACCCCGCGGGCGAGGCGGCGGCCGACGGCACCGGCAGGCATCACGCCGCTCACCAGCGGTGGATCGCGCTCGCCGCGATTCCGATCGCGCAGCCGGCCCGGCTCCCGCGGTTCCTCGGCGCCGACATCGACGTCTCCCCGTCGGATATCCACATCACCGGCACCGGCCGATTGACGCTGGCGCCTCTGGAAGGAACGCCGGAGAATCTCCACGGC
Organism: Phycisphaerae bacterium; assembly: GCA_039794345.1. GTDB lineage: Bacteria > Planctomycetota > Phycisphaerae > Phycisphaerales > UBA5793 > UBA5793. The sequence continues at coordinate 45,035 of JBDIVQ010000007.1, forward strand.
CCGGATGACCTCTATGCGACGCTCGGCGGAGATCCCGTGCGCGTCGAACTCGGCGAGTTTTACGCGATCGGCGATCATCTCGAGTACTCGCGGTCGGAAGCGGTGGCGCGACTGGAGTGCTCGCGCGGGCAGCCGCTCGAAGCCGGCGTGCCCGGCGGAGCGAGGCTCTTGTCGGTCTTTCCCTTCGAGTACCAGTTGGACCCGTTCGACGAGACGGGCCGCACGCGCGGCGTTCTTCAGGGGTCTGGGACGCTCATCGGGCTGGCGCCGCCCGAGCGGCTCGATCCACCGGCGGAGGCGCCTCCTGGAAGCGAGCCGCCGATTCCGGGCCTCCCGGTCGGCTTCTCCGTCAACTGGCTCGACGACTTTACGATTGAGTTCGCGCCCGACGAGGCGCGCGGCGGACTCGGGCGGATCGCCTCGGCCACCTTCAGCGGAGCCGTGCACGTCGATGATCCGCAGGGGTACTCCCTCGACTCGCAGCAACTGCGCCTCGGTTTCAAAGACCAGGAGCGCGAGCGCAGCCAGGTCATTGACACGATCACCGCGTCCGGCGATGCGGTCCTCCGCTCGGCCGAGGGCAATATCAGCGGCGACGAGCTCTTTGTCCAGTTCAGGGAGGACGCCCAGGGCACGTCGTATCCCGGTCAACTGACCGTGACCGGCCGCGGGCGAGTTGTTGACGCCGGCGGCTCCATCGAGGCGCAGTACATCCAGGCCGATCTCGTCCAGGGTTCGCTCGCCTCGGCCGAGGCGCTGCCGACGCTCTTCGGCGGCGCGCTGCAGGGCGAAGGCGACGAGGCGGGAAAGCCGCGCTCCCTGGCCGTTACCGACCTGCTCGCCCAGGGCGCCGTCGTCCTCTCGCTCGAAAACGACGTGAAGGCGTTCGCCGACCGGCTCGACGTCGATGCCCGAACCGACACGGCGGTGCTCACCGGCGAGAACGTGATCGTCAGCGATCCATCGCTCAAGGTCATGGGGCGCCATGCCGAGATCACCAACATCTCCAGCCGCGAAGGCAATCGCATTGCGCGGTTCCTCGGGGCCGGCACGCTGACGTGGTTCAAACTGGCTCGGGAAGAGGAAACGCCCGGGAAGGCGCGGGAGGGCGTGCGCCCCGTCACCACGCCGGCGGAGATGCGCGACGAGTTGCGCCGCCGGCTCGAGGGCGAAAGGGAGACTCCGCCGGATTCGCCTCGCGACGATTCGCCGCCGGGAGAATCGCCGCCGGACGTGGAGAGCGTGACCGTCGATTGGGAAGATGGGCTCACGTTCGAAGAGCAGCGCGGCCTGATCACCTTTGAGGGCGACGTGGACGCGCTCTCCGAACCGAATCCGCGCGAGACGGACCGAATGACCGGGCAGTGGCTGCAGGTGGAACTGACCGAACCGCTGGCCGCTTCGGCCGAGCCTGACGCGCCGAAGGTGCGCCGCCTGCGCCGCATGACCCTGCTCGGTCGCGGCGACGAGCAGGCCCGCATCGAGGCCCAGCGCTTCGCAGATGATTCCCGCACCGAGCGCGAACTGCTCCTGGCCATCGGCAGCGAGATCATCGAGTACACGGAAGCGACGGAACTCTTCGAAGCCATCGGCGAGGGGTGGATGCTCGTGGTCGATTCGAGGCGAGAGGAGGCCCCGGCCGCGGCGGGCGAGGCAGCGCCTCTCCCCGAGGCTCCGGTGGCCCAGGCCGAGGCCCCGCCCCCCCGCGATCCCTCCCAGGCGGCGGTGAAGTTCTCGGGGCCGGGCGAAACCGACTTCTCCTGGACCGGCCAACTCTCCCTTCAGGGCGGTTCGATCCTCTCCATCACCGACCGCGTGGTAATGCGGCACCGTCCGCTCAACCAGCCCGTCCTTCGCGTGGACTGCGACCGCATGACCGCGGCCCTCAAGTCCACCGAGGCGATCAGCGCGATGGACCTTTCGCGGCGTGAGGGCATGGAGTTGACGCGCGCCACCGCCGAGGGCAACGTCTTCCTGCGCCGCCTCGACCGCAGCATCTGGGCCGACCGCCTCTCCTACGACGCGCAAACGCTGCTGGCGACGATCGAGGCGTTTGAGGACAACTACGTCGTTCTCGAAAGCGACTCCACGGGCGGGGCGGTGCAGGCGCGACGGATCCTGTGGGACTTCTTCACCAACGGCATCACGATCGAAGGCAGCCGCGTGGACGGACCGATTCCCGCGATTCGCGAGTGATCCTGCGCGCCGCAGCCCGCTTCCACATCAGACGTATCGCATCGCGCGGCATCCCCCGCCGCGGCATTGGCCGCAGGTCGATGTCGGGCGTTCCTGCCCGATCGCATGGAACTCTCCTCGAGAACGAGGAGCATTCAGTGCCGCCCCGCTCGACGTGAAGTGGCAGTGCTCCGGCGTGATGCTCAGGCATCCTGCCGCTGCACGACACGGTACCGCTCGCGCTCGCCGCGGCCGCGCAGCGGATAGTCCTTGCGCAGCGGAAAAGCCGGATAGTCGCGCCACAGCAGGATGCGGCGCAGGTCCGGATGGTTGGCGAAGCGGATGCCGAACATGTCGTAGACTTCGCGCTCGGGCCACTCCGCGCCGGGCCAGAGGTCCGTCATCGAATCGACCACCAGCGCCGGATCGTCCGCGTTGCCGGTCGTGTCGAGGCTTGGATCGAGATACGTCTTGACGATGAGCCGCTGGTTGTGCACGGTGCTGGAGAGGACGTAGACGACCGCGAAGCGTCCCGGCGTCGCCGCCGGGTATCCGAGGTAGTCCACGGCCGTCACGTCGGAGAGGAAATCGTACCGGCAGCGCTCGTCGTCGCGCAGAAAGGCCATCAGTTCGTGGAGCAGCGACGACGGGACGATGATCGCCGTCTGACCGCGGAACTCGGAGGCCTTCAGCCCGCGCGCGGCGAAACGGTCCTTCAAGTGGGTGATCGTCGGATGATCGAGGTTGGGTCGTGGCATGGGAGAAGACCTGGCGCCGGCGGTGCGGCGGGACCCACCATTCAATCCACCGCGCCCTGGGCAAGCAAGCGATGCAGGTCGCCGATGAGCGACTCGCCCGCAGCGCCGGCGGGCAGGCGGCGGAGAATGACCGCCCCATCGCGGCCGAATCCTGATTGCTGCGTCGGCGTGGGAGGCCCTGCCGCCCCCCTCTCACCCTTCGCGGCTTGATTCCGCGCGTCCAGCACCGCTCGAAGAATGGGGCGCGGATCAAACTCGCCCCGGCCGAGATCCGTCGGAAGCAGGCTCTCACCCGAGGCGTCGGGGGCGGCGTCGGCGAGGATGACGACGGACGCGAGCGGAGAAAGCGCTTCGGCCATGCGCAGCAGATGATCCTCGGCGAAGTCCAGCATGCTCGGCTCGAAGAGCGCACACGGGTTGAAGGCCAGGCCGATGCGATCGTCTCCGAACTCGCGCAGGAACGCGGCGGCGGTCGGCGCATCGTTGAGGATGTGCCGGGAATGCGGTTCGATGAGCAGTCTCAGATCGAGCCGCTCCATCTCGCCGCGCAGCGCCGCAACGCGGTCAGCCAGTCGCGCCGCCGCCCCCGCCATCCAGTTGCCCGGGTGAAGGTCGTGCAGATTCTCTCCCAGCGAACCGGAGTTGACGATCAGCGTGCCGCCCGCGAATCGCTTGAGATCGGCGACGTCGAGGTGGATGACGTTGCCGGTCCAGCGCTTCGCGATGATGGCGTCGGATCCGGGGCGGTGAAGCGCGACGATCCGGACTTCGTCGGCGCAGCGTGTCGGTTGCTCGGTGCAGAACATGGACGCAAGGGTAGCGACGTGCAGCGACGCCATCCCTGCGCCGTTTCCGGAAGCAAACGACGATCACCCCGCCCCCGGACGCGAGCCCGACTTTCCGCATCCCGTCGGGGCACTCGGCGCAGGCATGCGATTCGACCGATAGAATCCGGCGCAACCGCGACTTGCTTCGATCCACCGTGCCCGCTTTCCAGAGCGACAGCCTGAAGTCCGACGACCTGCGCTGCGGCGGAGGAGCGGTTTTCCACCTCCCCGTCGTCGCGGAGCATCACCGGTTGTCCGCGCCGGCCATTCGCCCCTCGCGCCTGGGCCGGCGACGGGCGGTCGTTCTCGGCCTCGTGCAACTGGCGATGATCCTCCACGTCGCGCAGTGGATTGTCACCGGTGCGACGACGACGCCGATCGAACCCTCCGAGTCGATGGAGTTCGTGAAGCGAGGCGTCATTAACGCGGGGCTGATCTTCTTCGCACTGGCGCTGCTCTCGACGCTGGTGCTCGGGCGCTGGTTCTGCGGCTGGGGCTGCCACCTCGTGCTGCTCCAGGACCTGTGCGGGTGGATCATGAAGAAGTGCGGCGTGCGGCCGAAGCCCTTTCGTTCACGCCTGCTCATTTACGTGCCTCTCGCGCTGGCGCTGTACATGTTCGTCTGGCCCGCGGCGTATCGGCTCTTCGTCGCGCCGCTTGCGGGGACGGCGGATCGGTTGCCTCCCTGGCGCGTGGAGACCCATCTCGTCACGGCGGACTTCTGGCACACGTTCGCCGGCGTCGCCGTCGCCGTCCCATTTCTGCTCGTGTGCGGATTCGCGACGGTGTACTTTCTCGGCGCCAAGGGATTCTGCACCTACGGCTGCCCCTATGGCGGGTTCTTCGCTCCGCTCGACCGCCTGGCGCGCGGGCGCATCCGCGTCACCGACGCCTGCGAGCACTGCGGCCACTGCACCGCCGTCTGCTCGAGCAACGTCCGCGTGCACGAGGAAGTGCGCGACTACGGCATGGTTGTCGATCCCGGCTGCATGAAGTGTCTCGACTGCGTGAGCGTGTGTCCGAACGAGGCGCTCTACTTCGGCTTCGGACCGGCGGCGCTCGGCGCGGCGCCGCGCGTCGAGCGGCCGGCGCAGCGGCGGTTCGACCTCTCCTGGGGCGAGGAAGTCGCCGGGGCGCTGCTCCTGCTCGGCGCGTTTCTCGCCTTCCGAGGCCTGTACGGCGGACTCATCCCCATGCTCTTCGCCGTCGGCATCGCGTGCTGCCTGACCTTTGTCCTATGGAAGGCGTGGCGGGTTCTTGGGGATCGCGATTGCCGGTTTCACCGCTTCCAACTGCGCCGCCGCGGACGGATCACCAGTTCCGGCGCGGCGTGGCTGGCGGGCGCCGCCGCGCTGGCGATTCTGACCCTGCACAGCGCTCTCGTGCAGTATCACACCTGGCGAGGGCAGACGCTCGCCGATGAAGCGTCACGCGGCGGAGGGGCCGCGGCCGCACAGGAGGCGAGCGCCAAAGCCCTGGCCCACCTGCGCAAGGCCGATTCCTGGCGCGAGGGTGGTCTCGGGCTGCTCGGCAGCGCGCCCGTCGCCCTGACGCGCGCGCGGCTTCATCTCCTTCGCGCCGAGTGGGTCGAGTGCGAGCGCCTCCTCCGGCGCGGCATCGACCTCGGCGGTCCGAGCGATCTTCTCGCGTGCGATCTCGGCCGCGTGATGCTCATGACCCGATCCGTCGATGAGGTGATCGCCCACTACCGGTCGGCGCTCGAGGCCCATCCGGAGTACGACCTGACGCGCGCCGCGCTGGCGGCGCTGCTCGACGAGGGGGGACACATCGACGAGGCGCAGCGCCTCCGCACGGCCCGCCCGCGACGTTGAGTCCGGCATGACTCGGGTGGGGAGCCGCCTGATTCCATCACGCAGGCCCGTTCGGACCGGGGCCTCCCCCGATGGCGGTGCGCATCTGCGTGTCGGCCTGAAGATTGCGCATGCGGTAGTAGTCCATGATGCCGAGGTTGCCGTTGCGGAACGCCTCCGCCATGGCGCGCGGGACTTCCGCCTCCGCTTCGACGACCTTGGCGCGGTTGAGTTCGATCAGGGCGCGGTTTTCGGCTTCCTGGGCGCGGGCCATCGCGGCGCGCTTTTCGGCCTCAGCCTGGAAGCGCTTCTTGTCCGCCTCCGCCTGGTCGGCCTGAAGTTTGGCGCCGATGTTCTCACCCACATCCACGTCGGCGATGTCGATGGAGAGAATCTCGAACGCCGTGCCGGAGTCGAGACCCTTCTTGAGCACCGTCTTGCTGATGTTGTCCGGGTTGGCAAGGACTTCCTTGTGCGTCAGGGCGGAGCCGATGGTGGTCACGATGCCTTCGCCGACCCGGGCGATGATCGTCTCCTCCAGCGCGCCGCCGACGAGCCGGGCGAGGTTGGCGCGGACCGTGATGCGGGCCTTGACTTTCAGTTGAATGCCGTCCTGAGCGACAGCGTCGATGGTGTTGCGGCCTTTGGTCGCATCAGGGCAATCGATCACCTTGGGCTTCACCGAGGTCTGCACCGCGTCGAAGATGTCGCGGCCGGCGAGGTCGATGGCGCACGCCGTGTTGAAGCCCAGGTCGATTTTGGCCCGGTCCGCCGCAATCAGGGCGCGAATGACCAGCGGCACGCGGCCGCCCGCGAGGTAGTGCGTCTCCAGTTCCTTGGTCGTAACGTTCAGTCCCGCCTTCACCGCCTGGATGCGGTTGAGCACGATGATCCTCGGATCGACCTTGCGGAACTTCATCCCGATCAGGTCGATGAAGGAGACGCTCGCACCCGAGAGGAACGCCTGGAACCACAGGTTGAAGAACTGGGCAATGACGACGAGCGCCACCAGCGCGAAGATGATGACGACCGCGAGGATCACCCAAGTGATGACTGGGGGCATATGTTGACCTCTTTCCTTCGTAGCCCGCCGGCACGACTCACGCCGACTCCGCTGCTTCGATGTTGAGACTGGAGGGTAGCGCCGTCGATCAGGCCCGTCGGCCCTCGTTCTCGACCTCGTCCGCCGGCATGACGCGGATCTGCCGCCCATGCACGCTCGTCACCACGACGCGCGTGCCGGCTTGTATGATTCCAGTTTCGGCGAAGGCTTCGATGTCCTCGCCGTCGATGCGAACAGTGCCGCCGGGGCGCAGGCCGGTGAGCGCCTTGCCCTGCGCGCCGACGAGCGAGGTGATGGCCTGGGCCTCGGCGCGCTTCTCACTCTGCCGCCGCTGGAGATCTTCTTCGGTGGTTCCGGCGGTGAGGATGATGTGGCGCCCCACGGGCGTGCTCGGGAAGACCTTGATCGCGGCCCAAAAGATGGTCGGCCCCCCCACCGCGACCAACCCCAGCGCCACCAGCCCCGTCATGACGTTGATTCGAAATGCGATGACCACGCCCGCGATGGCGCACAATCCCGCGACGACGCTGATCAGCCCCCCCGAGGGGACGAAGAGTTCGACCGCGACGAGGAGCACCGCAAGGGTGAGCAGTCCGACCACCCACCAGCCGAGGACGCCCGGCCCGTTGCCCGCCGCCGTGGCGCCCTGCGCGAGAACCCAGATCGAATCAGCCACCGTCATCCGCATCCTCCACAACGATCTCGAAGGGGCTGTTGGCGAGCACGCGAACGCGGCGGCCCTCCTCGATGATCCCCCGTTCGGAAACCACATCGTAGATCATGGCTCCGAATCGAGCGCGGCCGACGGGCCGGAGCGTGGAGACGACGACGCCGACGCTGCCGATCTCCGGGCCGGGACGGCTCGGACCCATCGCGGTGAGGAGGGACTCAGGATCGTCGTGCCGGGGAAGGCGTTCGGTGAGAACAAGGCGATTGAGCCCCGGCACGCGGGCAAAGTTCTTCACGCCGACCCACAGTGCCACTCCGCCGGCGAAAAGGCCCAGCAGGAGAGTGGAGAAGCCGCGCAGCATGGCCTGTCGAGCCAGTTCCGAGGTCGGCAGAATGCTCCCCGACGGGTCCGGCGCCATGAACGTCCCCACGAACCCGACGCCGATGCAGATGATCCCGGCGATCCCCGCAACGCCGAAGCCCGGCAGGAGGAACAACTCAACCCCCAGCAGGGCGATGCCCGCCAGCACCAGCACGATGTCCCACCACTGGGCCAGACCGGTGAGCGCGGGCGCCCCGAAGAGCAGCACGGCCGCGCCGAGCGAGATCGTCAGCGGCACGCCGACGCCCGGCGTGGCCATTTCCCAGATCAGCCCGACGAGAAAGACCACCAGAAGCAGCGCCCGCACCGGCATGCTCGTGAGCAACTGGACGAGTTCCTCCGACCACGTCTGGTTGTACCGGGCGATCGTGGCGGCGCCGAGGAAGGCCTTGAGTTCCTCCTCGTTGGCGATCGTCTTCTGCGAAAGCCCCCAACGCCGCGCCTTTTCGGCGTAGACGACCAGCAGCGTCCGATTGTCGATGACCGGCTCGACGAGCACGTAGCGGCCGCGGTCGCTCTTCGAGAGAACGGGTCTGGCCGAGAGGAGTTCCTGGTTGAGTTCGATCTGCCGCGCGATCTCCTGGGAGGAAAGCCCTCCCTGCTGCGACTGCGACTGTGACTCGATGAGTTCCTGAAGGAAGGGGATCGGCGCGCGGACGGCCTGATCCTCCCCTGCGGGGGGCCCGCCTGAAGCGCGGCTGCGCACCGTCTCGGGCGGTTCGTCGCCGAAGAGCATCGCATACTCCTCGCGATCGATGAAGAGGCGGTTGCCCGTGTCCTTCTCCTCGACGAGCCAGAGTTCGATGTCCACGGCGACGAAGGACATGACGAGCCGTTCGTCGTAGCCGCGCCGGCGGGCCGAATCGACGACCTGGGCCAGGAGGGGCGACTCAATCTTGGCCCGCTCGGCAGCAGGGACGGCCACCCCCGGCAGAATCGGCGCGCAATCGCCCATGTACCCGCCGGGGGCCATGACGATTTCCTTGCACGCCAGCGCGATGAACGCTCCGGCCGAGATCGCCTTGGGATTCACCCAGGCGATGGTGTTCGTGATGGGACACTGCTTGATGATGCTGCAGATGTCCAGCGTGGCCGTGGCCAGCCCGCCCCAGGTGTTGATCTCGAAGACGATCGCGTCCGCGTTCGCCTGTTGCGCCAGGGCGATGCGCCGCTGGACCGACCGGACGGTGACATCGTCAATCGGGCCGTGGATGGTGATGATGACGACGTTGGAAGCCTGGCGTCCCGCCGGAATCCCCCCCGGGGTCGCCGGAGGAGGCGCCGGCTGCGGCGTCTGGCCGGTCATGCCGATCAGACCCATGGCTTCCAGGATCAGCAGCAGCAGAAACGCGGCCGCCGAAAGCGGTCGTGCCCAGGGGCGAGTTGAAGTGGACATCCATGTGCTCATGCTGAACACCACTAGTATACGTCGGCCGGGCTTTTCGCATCGCCCTTGCCACGCGCCCGCAGGCGCCGTACATTCATCACGTCTCCACACGCTTGCCGAGCGCCGCGGCGCGGCGCTGCTTCTTCGGCCCCCCGGTCAAGGACGAAAGGGAGGAATCGGCGCGGCAGTCCACACTCCAAGCCTCACTTCGACGCGCATCCACGGCCTGTCTCCCCGCTTCAGGCATGCTCCGCGAACTGCACATCTCCAACCTCGCGATCATCGAAGACCTGCGCCTCGATCTCACGCCGGGCCTCAACGTCTTTACCGGCCAGACCGGCGCGGGCAAGTCCCTCATCCTCGGGGCCTTCGAGATGCTCCTGGGCCGGCGGGCCGTCGCCGACATGCTCCGCCCCGGCGCCTCCGAGGGGCGCGTCAGCGGAGTATTCGAGATCGGCGGTGCGGACGTTGCATCCGAAATCCGGCGTGTCGCCGATCTGCCCGAATCGGACACCTCCGCACGCGATGGCCTGCTCATCACCCGCAGGATTTTCGCCTCCGGCCGCTCGGGCGCGACGATTGACGGCCACCCCGTCACGGCCGCGATGCTGCGCGAGGTCGGCGATCGGCTCATCGACCTGCACATCGGCGACGAGGGGGCATCGAGCGCGGCGGGCGAGGCGCCCTTCCTCCTGCGGCCCTCCAACCAGCTCGCCGTCCTCGATGCCTTCGCCGGCAGCGAGTCCGCGCGACGCGAGTACGAGGCCGCGTACCGCGACCTGCTCGCCGCACGCGCCGCGCTGGATGAATCGACGCGCGGCGGCGCGCTGCGCCGCGAGCAGCTCGACCTGCTCGAGTTTCAGGCCGGAGAGATCGACGCCGTCGAACCCACCGCCGGCGAGTACGAAGAACTTGCCGCCCGCCATCGCGTCCTTTCCGAAGTCGATCGACTCACCCGCCAGGTCGGGCTGACCCACAACCTGCTCTACGACTCCGATGAGTCCATCGCCGCGCGCCTCGCCGCCGTCGTCGGCATCATGCGCGAACTGCTCGAGATCGACCCCGCGCTCGAAGAGGCGGCGACGCAGATCGAGTCCGCCGCAGCGTCCGTGCAGGACGCATCGTTCATTCTCGGCCGCTACCTTGGACGCCTCGAACTCGACCCCGCGGAACTCGCCGAAATCACCGATCGCCTCAACGCGCTCAACCGGCTGATCGCCAAGTATGGCCGCGGCTCGCTCGACGACGTGCTCGAGTACCGCGAGTCGATCCGCCGGCGCATGACAGAACTCTCGGGCGAGAGGCTCGATGCGGCGTCGCTCGCGTCCCGCGCGGCCCAACTCGAACAGGAACTGCTGACGCTCGGCGCGGCGCTGCGTGAGCGCCGCCGCGCCGCCGCCGCCGCCCTCAAGCCTCTCGTCGAGGCGGAACTCGCCCAACTCGCAATGGGCGAAGCGCGCTTCGACGTCCAGGTCGAGCCCCTCGATGCTCCGGGGCCGACCGGCCTCGACCGCGTGGAAATGCTGATCCGGACCAATCCCGGCCAGCCCTCGCGCCCCCTGCGCCGCATCGCCTCGGGAGGCGAACTCTCGCGCATCATGCTCGCCGTCAAGACCGTCCTCGCCGGCGCCGAGCGCATCAGCGTCCTCGTCTTCGACGAGATTGACGCGAAGATCGGCGGCCGGCTCGGCACGATCATCGGGAGCAAACTGCGGAACCTGGCGCGGAGGCACCAGGTGCTGTGCATCACCCATCTGCCGCAGATCGCCGCCTTCGCCGATACGCACCTGCGCATCGTCAAGCACGCCGGAGCGAGCGAGACGCACATCGAGGTGCGCTCCCTCGTGACGGATGAAGCGCGCCGCGACGAACTGGCGGACATGCTCGCGGGCCGGGGGGCCACGGCCATCACCCTGCGCCAGGCGGAGGAACTCCTCGCCGCCGCCCGGCGCGAGGCCGACGCCCCGCCCGCGCCGGAGATCGAGGTCGCAACGCCGCGGCGCCCTCCGCGCACCAGGCGCACCGTCGCGCGGAAGACGTGATTCGCCATGCCCGAGCCTGACCAACGCGCGGTGCTGGTCGTCGGCGGATCGGGGTACTTCGGCCGACTCCTCGTCGCCGATCTTCTGCGCCGCACGGCGCACCGCATCATCCTGACGGCGCGCACCATGCCCTCGGCCGAGCGCGCCCGGGCGCACCTGGCGGCGCCGCACGGCGAGGCGGCCGCTCGGCTCGAGGCCGCCGCGTGCAGCCTCGAACACGAGAACACCGTCAACGCGCTCGTGCGGCGATGCGAAGTCGCCGTCTGCGCCGCCGGACCTTTTCAGCGCCTCCCTCTTACGCTCCTCGACACCTGCCTGACGCACCGTCGGCCGTACCTCGACCTCTGCGATGATCGCGGCTTTGCGCGCCGTGTTCTCTCACGCCTGGCGGAGCGGGGCGAGGGCGATCTTCCCCCTGTCGCCACGGCGTGGTCGGCTGTTTCGGCCCTCACCGCCGCTCTCGCGCGCAATGCCGCACCGCGATGGCGGCGCCTCGATCGCGTCCGCTCGTTCATCGCCCCGGGGAATCGCCAGCCCCGTGAGCGTGGCACGGTCGAGTCGCTGCTCCACTCCCTCGGACGCCGCTTCACCGTCGCCTGCGCAGAAGGCGAGCGCGAGGAGGTCGGCTGGACGCGCCCGCGCGACTTCGCCTTCCCTCCGCCGGTGGGCGTGCGGCGATGCCGGCTGGTCGATTCCACCGATCATGACTTCCTCCCGCGCTGGCTCGGTGCGACCTGCGCCGAGTTTCGCGTCGGCGCGGAACTTCGCGTGCTCAGCGCCGGCGCGACGGCCATCGCCCTGCTCCGCGCGCGGCGGCTGATTCCCGACCCCGCCCGCTTCACCGGCCCTTGTCGCGCGGCGATGGCTCTGCTCGGCCGCCTCGGCTCCGAGGCGGGCGGCATCGGCGTCGAGGTCGTCGGCGAAGATGAACTCGGACAGACTCGGCGCGCCACCGCGAGTATCGTCGCGAGCCGCGCCGCGCCGATGATGGTCGTCATGCCCGTCACCATCATGATCCAGCGCTGGCTCGGCGAGGCCGCCCACGAGCGGCCTTGCGGACTGCTCCGGCACGACGACTGGATCGACCGCGAATCGCTCGAAGCACACTGCGACGCACGAGGATTCAACCTGCGCGTCAGCACCCCGACTCCGGAGATCGCACGGGCATGAGCGACACGCCGCGCAAGTCCGGGCCGGCAGGATCGTGGCGCACCGTGGAGATCGCCGCGTGGGTCGCGGTGGCGACGCACCTGCTGGCGGGCCTGGCGCTGCTCCTGTTGCTGCGCGACGGCCTCGACACCAATCCCGACACGGCGGCGAGGCTGGCGTACATCGCCGCGCATCGCGCCGCGTGGATCGGAGGCTGGCTGACCTGGCACAGCGCCTCACTCTCGATCGTGGTGTTCATCATCCTGATGTCCATCGCGATGGACTCCGGCGCGCGATCGGCCCCGGCCCGAATCGCGGTCGCCTGCGTCATCGCCGCTTTCGCCATGGATTTCTCCGGCCAGACCCTGCTCATCGGCTTCGTGCCTTCCGCCGATGAGCCGCTCGCAGACGCGGCGTTCATTCTGAGGATTCACCGCGTCGCTGTGCTGCTCTCTGGTTACGCCGGTAACGGGCTGTACACGCTCGCCACATTGCTGATCGTCGCGCGCCTGTGGCGCGAGTCGAACGTGCTCACGCGACTCGCGGGAGTCACCATCGGCGCCTCCGGCGCCGCCCTGTCCGTCGCCGCTCTGCTCAACTCCGCGGGGGGGATGTACTGGAGCAACGCCGTGCTCCTGCCCGCAATCCTCACCTGGCTCGCATGCATCGCCCTGCTGGCGCGCCGTGGCGTTCGCTGCCTAACTTCCTGACGCGACGGACCGGCTTCGGATGGCGTGGCGTCGCGCTTTCCTAGACTGGGCGGGCCGAAGTCGCGTCTCGATCCCGTCAGCCGAATTGCCGGGTCTGCGCAGAGCCTTGTCCCGACCTGCCGCACGTTCCGAATGGCCGGGCGAAGCGGCAGGCCATGCCCCACCCACCAACCCCAGGCCTCAAACCCCAGGCCCCAAGCCTCAACGCCCTCAGAACTGCTTATGCGCCGCTCGCTCCGCCGGCGGCCTCACCCCCAGCACCGCACGCATCAGGTGCAGGTCGGCCGGCGTCGTCACCTTCAGGTTGCGCGGGTCGCCGTTGACGACGTAGACCTCCTCGCCGAGGCGTTCGACGAGGCCGGCATCATCCGTCGCCCCGCGCAGGTCCTTCTGCTCGTACGCGCGGATCAGCAGGCCGCGCTCGAAGACCTGCGGCGTCTGCACTTCAACGAGCCGGTCTCGATTGATCGTCTCTTCGACCTTGCGGGCCGTGTTCTTCGGCCGGGCGGCGTCGCCGAGGATTGCGGCTGCGATCGGGTCCGCCTCCGCCGCCTGTTTCGCCTCCCTGGACACGCGCTTGATCGTGGCGGTGACGGGCACGGCGGGAATCACCGCCTTGAACATCTTCGCCGCCTCGAAGACCCGATCGATGACCTCGACCGGCGTGCCCGGCCGTGCGGCGTCATGCACCGCCACGTGCGTGCAGGTGTCGGGCACTTCCGCCAGCGCGTTCTTCACCGTCTCCCACCGCTCGGCGCGCCCGCCGGGGACGATCCTCGCCCCGTGAAAGCCGAGTTGATCGCCAAAGCGGAAGCGGAAGTCGTCAAGATGGTCCGGCGGCCCCGCGACGATCACGCACCCGACCTCCGGACGCTTGTTGAAGAGTTCGACGGTGCGCATGAGCAGCGCCCGCCCGCCGAGGTCTTCGTTGAGTTTGTCGCGCCCGCCGAAACGCTCGCTGCGCCCGGCCGCGGTGATGATGACGGCGATGTTCATGGGGAAACGGTATCCCCACGCCCACGATGAGGCTCTGCGAATCGTGGGATGCGTCCCGAGTTCGCGCTACCATTGATCGCTCTTTGAAAACCGGGGCCGACTGGTTTCGACCGGACAGGTTGGGGCTGTCGTGGCGTGTCGCGGCGCACGTGAACCGCGTCAAAAAATGTGCACAACCATAACTGCCAACACGCAGTACGCTCTTGCTGCTTAACTAAGCGGCACGATCCGCTTCGCTTGCCTGCGGGCGGGGCGGATCGACACACAGCAGGCTGGCCCGGAGAGTCCATCGCGAACTCACAAGGGCGAGAAACGATCGCGACGTGATCCAACGGAAGGCTGCCGATTGCCGTCCCAGGATCGAGATCAATCAACCGGCTACACACGTAGAGGCGGCAGTTCGACTGTACGGGACGGGGGTTCGATTCCCCCCGGCTCCATTCCGCTGCGCCGGAGGTCCAATCCCCTCCCGCGCCCCTCCCCCGCCGGCAGGCCGGGAAAAGGCGCTGGCCCAGGC
>JBDIVQ010000008.1:0-59361 GCA_039794345.1 Phycisphaerae bacterium
GGACGTGCTGATCTTCATGTCGGCCGGAAACAAAGTGATCAATCCTGACTACAGGGACTACCAGTACATTATCATCGTCGGTGGAACGGAAGTTGACGGCGGTGCTGAAGTTGTCTGGTACGATGATGATGATCACAGCTCAAAGGTCGGCGACATGATCGATATCATGGCGCTGGCCAAGAACATTTATTCCACGCGCAGCAATGCAGACAACGCCTATGGCACGAACAGCGGCACCTCCTATTCCTGCCCGCTTTCCGCCGGTCTTGCCGCCCTCGTCTGGTCGTACAATCCGAGCCTTTCGGGAACACAGGTCCGCGACCTGATCTTCCAGGGCTGCGTTCAGTTCTCTGGATGGGATGAAGATGAGCACGGGCACGGCAGCATCAACGTCTTCAACTCACTCGCGCTCGCCTCCGGCGAACTGTGGACGCGCGAGCCCTATCCGGGCACGGCCGGGACCACGAACGGATTCAAGGCGGCCGGGGGAACGCCGAGCGCCACCATGAGCTTCTCCAACGGCACGGCGACGGGCAGCACGTCCGTGCCAGGATGCACGGGCCTTGACGTGGACATCGACTCGGCCCAGGTGCTCGGCACGGCGACGGTCGGCGCGAACGGCGCGGCGATCTACTCCACCACGGTGCCAGTGGGCTGGTCGAGCACCACGGTCTACCTGCAATGCGTCGAAATCGCCAACTGCCGCAAGTCGAATCTCGTGGAGTTCACGTTCCCCTGATGCCCCGCGCGGGCCACGATTCTTCAGATGATCTCGAAGAACGTGCGATCCGCGCGCGACATGATGACGTCCACGCCGTCGAGTCGTTCGGCGAGTCGGCCGGCGAGGATGGGCAGGAAGCCGCGCTCGCTGTTGGCGTGTCCGGTAAGGATGACGCCGCAGCCGCGCGTCCACGCGCTCAGCGCGGTGTGGTAGGTCAGTTCGCCCGTGATGAAGAGGTCGCAGTCCTGCGCGATGGCGGGCTCGACGAACGCGCCGCCCGAACCGGGCACGACGCCGACATGGCGGACCGTCTTGCCCGGGTCCGTGGACTTCACCGCGTCGATGCCGAGGTGCTGCTTGACGCGGTCTGCCAGTTCGCCGACGGTCGCCGGCTGATCGAGGACGACTTTGCGCCCGCCGCCGACCTTGGCGAGGGGAATGGCGCGGAGGGGGTAGACGTCGATCGCCGGCTCTTCGTAGGGGTGGAATTGCCGCAGCGTGGAGATGAGCACGTGCAGCGCCGAGGCGGGGCAGGCCATTTCAAGGCGCTGCTCTTCGACGCGCTCGAAGCGCTCCTTGGCGCCGACGGCGGGGTGCGTGGAGGAGTCGCCGCGGAACGTGCCCGTCCCCGAGGTGAGAAATGAGCAGTGGTCGTAATGCCCGATGCGCCCCGCCCCGGCGCTGGCCATCACGTCGCGCAGGCGGTCGATCGCGTCCGCGGGCGCGAAGGTGACGACCTTGAGTTCCTGCGTTACCGGAAGCGTTTCGCTGACGATGAGGGGCCGGCGATAGCCCTGCCCGACCGCGTCGGCGAGCCAGTCGGTCAGTCCGCCCTCGGCGGCGTCGAGGGCCGTGTGCGGCGAGTAGACGGCGATCCCCGCCCCGATGGCACGCAACAGGATGTCCGTGCTCGGCTGCTGGTCGGTGAGCCGCTTGACGGCCTGAAACATGACGGGGTGATAGGTGCAGATGAGGTCGATCCGCTCTCCGATCGCCTCGTCGAGCACGGCGGCGGTGAGGTCGATGGTCAGCAGGACGCGGCGCACCTTCGCCTCGCGCCGCCCGACGAGCAGGCCGACGTTGTCCCACTCGGCCGCGAAGGCGAGGGGAGCGATGGCTTGCATTGCGTTCTCAAAATCGCGCACGACTGATGGCACGCCAAGCCCTCCTCGACCGCAGGCGCACCGCCCGGGCCGGGTCGGACTAGGTTAGACGGCGGCGCTGCCTGGGAACAGCCGGCCTTCGCCGCTCTCAGGTGAACGCACTATCCGCCTCGGCCCTGTTCGCATGCGACGATGGCCGCGAGCAGGGCCAGGCCGGAGGCGCCGATCACCGCCGCGTTGAGCAGCACAAAGGCCGCGACGCGCGCAGCGACGTACCCGATGCGGTTCGCCCGGCGGCGCGCCCGGGCGAACGACCGACGGTAAGAGTCCACCCCCCAATCTCCAAGGGCGAAGATCCCCGCTGCGCCCGCGACCGGCCAGGTCAGCCAGTTGACCGGCGGGCCGATGAACAGGCCGATGAGCAGCAGCAGACTCACCACCAGGCCCGGACCGATCACCGCCGCCAGGCGCAGCCGCGCATCCGCCGGGCCGCTCCGGGCCAGGTGCTGAAGGGCGAGTTCCTCAAGCGTCCACTCGCGGCCGCACTCCGGGCAGCGCGGCGGCTGGAGTTCCAGAGTGCCCGCGAGGTCATAGCCGCATCCGGGGCAGGTCGGCCGCAGCGGCGCTTCGCCCGCCCGGAGCGCGGGTTCGACGGCGCCGTCGGCGCTTCGTTCAGAGCACTCGTCCGACACGAATGATGGTAGGAGGGAGCGAAGGCGTCGCGGGTCAGGCCGGCAGGCCCAGGTCGCGAAGGTGCGCTTCGATCTGCCTCGCCGTGTCCGCCTGGTGATCGATGTGCCGCGCCACCCAGCCGGCCTTCTGCGCGGCGGCGATGTTCTCTTCCAGGTCGTCGAAGAAGAGAATACGGCCGGGCGCAACATCGACTGCGCGCTGGAAGGCGGCATAGGCCGAGGAGTCGGGCTTGGCCGTGCCGAGAAGGTGTGAGGCGTGCCGCTCGCCGATGAGCCGCACCACGGGGAACTCGGGTTTGCCCGGCAGGTCTCGATCGCCGTCGTGATGAACCAGGCGCACCCAGTGGCTGTGATTGGTGTTCGAGAGGCACGCCGTGCGCACGCCGGTTTCGTTGAGCCGTGCGAGCACGTCGCTCACGCCGGGGTAGTCCTCGATCGTCCAGGCGTGGTGGATGCGCTGCACTTCCGCGGGGGTGTAAAGCCCGCCCATGGCAAGCGAGATGTCGCGGAAGTACTGATCGCAGGGGATGCGGCCGATTCCGTAGAGGCGGGTGATCTCCCTCCGCGCCGGCCGGAGGCGGTCCCATTCATCAGAGGCCCGGACGTCGATGCCCGCCCGTGCGCACGCCTCCTCCCAGGTCCGGCAGATGCGTACCAGAACGCCGCCGAGATCGAAGCACACGAGTTGAATGGGGGCTTGACTCACGAGCCGCGGTCAATCGTGAACTTCTCGCGCTGCACCATGACTTCGAGCGTCTGGCAGACGAGGTCGATCTCGCGGTCGGAGAGGCGCGTGTGGAAGGGCAGGGCGAGGGTGCGCTGCGCCACTGACTCGGTGATGGGGAAATCCCCTTCCTTGAAGCCAAAGCGAGTGCGGTAGAAAGGCTGTAGGTGGATGGGGGGGAAGTAGTTGCTCACCCCCACTTCGTGGCGGCGCATGCCCGAGAGGATCCGGTCGCGATTGTCGGTGTGAAACTCGCTGCTCAGCCGGATGACGAAGACGAACCAGGACATCGTCGTCTCCGCGTCCACGGTCGGGAGGATGATGTCCGGGTTGCCCATGAGCCGGGAAATGTACTTCGACGCGACGAGGCCGCGGTTCTCGAGGATCTCGTCGAGGCGCTTCACCTGCGCCACGCCCAGCGCCGCGTGGAGCTCGCTGAGGCGGTAGTTGAAGCCGAGGCGTTCGTGCGTGAGCCACGATCCCGGCGAATGCCAGGCCGGCTCGACGGGGTCGATCGGCCGGCCCTGGTTGCGCAGGGAGCGGCAGAGGTTGGCGAGGCGTTCGTCGTCGGTCACGATCATGCCCCCCTCGCCGGTCGTGATCTGCTTGTTCGGGTAGAAGGCGAAGACGGCGATGCGGCCGAAACTTCCAATCGGCCGGCCGCGACAGGAGCCGCCGAACCCTTCGCAGGCATCTTCGATAAGCGGGATCTCGTGGCGATTGCACACCGCCGCCAGTTCCGGCATGTGCGCGGGGTTGCCGAACGCTTCGACGCCGATGATGGCGCGCGTCCGGGGGGTGATCGCCAGTTCCACCTGTCCGGGATCGAGGTTGAGCGTTCGGGGATTGATGTCCACGAAGACGGGCTTGGCGCCGACGTAGAGGATGACGTTCGCGGAGGCGACGAAAGAGAAGGGGGTGGTGATGACCTCGTCTCCCGGCCCGATGCCCAGCGCCAGCAGGGCCAGATGCAGCCCGCATGTTCCATTGGCGACGGCGACGGCGTGTTCGGTGCCCGCCCGCGCCGCCACGAGGGCCTCGAACTGCTCCTGCATCGGACCCATGCTCAGCCGCCCGGAACGCAGCGTCTGCAGGACGTGCTCGATTTCGAGCGAAGTGATGTCGGGTCGGCTGAGCGGGATGTCCTGACCGTTGCTCATGCGTGCTGTCGTTCCTGAAGGAAGGTCGCCCGATCAGCGATCGCCGCTGCCCGGAGAGAGGTCACTGAGAATCGCCGCCAGCGCCTGTCCCTGCTGTCCCGTGCGGCGAAGGTAGAGCCAGGCGGCCTGAATCTCCCCGGCGGGAGAGACCGATCCGCCGCCCCGGGAAATCAGGCTCAGCCGGTAGAGATCCTCATCGGTCATCGACTCGGCGTATCTCGCCTTGATGATCACCGCGAGCGACTGAGCGCGCGTCGAGACCCACTCCTCGACCCCCTGCGTGAGTTGGAGCGCGGCCGGATCAGCCGCAGTGAGCGCGCCCGACAGGATCGCTTCGACGGTCAGCCGACGCTGGCTCGCCAGGGCCTGTTCGAGGAGGCGGCGGAGTTCGGCGGCGTCGATGCGGAGCAGTTCGCTGCCGGCCAGGCGGGCCAGTTCGAGCCGGTCGTTGAGGGAGCCTCCATCCTCCAGCGTGTCGAGGATGATGGCGCTGTAAAGCGTGGCGGCGGATTCGCCTTCAAGGGATCGCGCGTATTCGAGCACCCATGCCGTCGCGGGCGGGAAGCGACGCCCGATGAGTTCGATGCAGGCCGAGACGGCGCTCTCGCCCGAGGCGACGATGCGGCCGATGGCCCCGAGGTGGCTCGCCAGTTCGTTCGAGTCGTTCGCGAGGGAGGCGAACATCTCTGGCTTGACGCGCTCGGCATGCTCCAGGAGCATCAGCGCCAAACGCACGCGCGGGCCGACGCTTTCGGCGGCGGCGTAGCGCTTCGCCCATGCCGCCGAGCCCGACTCGGCATCAAGTTTGAGCAGCGTGCGCAGCGCGATGCCTTCGGCGGTTTCGCCGAGTTGTCCCGACTCGAGCAGGCCGAGGATCCACGGCGCCGCGCCGCGCAGGTCCATGTACGCCACCGTCCCGAGCATCTCCCGGACCGCGCCGTCGCGAACGAGCGGCGGGAGCGAGTCCATGGCTTTGAGCGCTTCCTCCGTCCCCTCAGGCTGTCCGAGGTGGCACAGGGCCAGCGCGGCGTATGCCCGCGTGCCGGGAGGTTCGCCCTCGGTCATGAGGGTCTTGAGCGCCTCGCTCTCGACCGCTTCGCCCTGGCTGACCAGCAGAAGCAGGACGTAGACGCGCAGGTCCTCGCTCAGGTCGGTCCATGTCAGGACTTCGCGCAACTCGGCTGCTCCGATCAGGCCGTCGTCCCTTGCCTGGATGATCGCCAGCGCGCGGAATCGCGTGTCCTTGATCTGGCTGAGTTTCCACACGTCGATGCGCTTCTCGCGCGAGAGTTCCGCCAGGCCGAGCACCGCGTTGATCTGGATCGTCGGGTTCTTGATCTGGCTGAGGGAACTGAAGAGCGGCTGGAGTTCGGCATCCTTCAGTTGGCGCAGGCTGCTGAGCATGAGGATGTGCTCGCCGGTCTCGCGAATCGTCGTGGCCTTGCGGAGCGTGCGCACCGCGTCGTCGAAGCGCTCATCGGCGGCGCCGGGCCGCGATCCGGCGGCGAGGACGAGCGCCAGGGCCAGAAGGAGAAAAGCGAAGAGCGGGCGGGGCATGGCCGTGAGTTTATTCACCCGGCGTGAGCAATTCGCCCGATCGCGCAGCAATCCCCCCGGGCGCCCCTCTGGACCGGTTTCCCCAGACGAGCGACCGATGACCCGCTCGGGGAGTGCGCGCAGACGACCGATCGTCAAAAAACGCGCGGCGCCGGCCGAAGGGGCTGGCCGACGCCGCGGTCGGAGAGAAGGTCGCGCGGAGGAAGACTCCCGGCCGCCGCTCGGGCGCGCCGGCTCCCCTTCCTCAGCCTGAGGTCGCGGACCTTCCTCGCGAGATTGAGGCCTCGAGCGTGTCGAGCAGATACCGAAGCGACACGGGCGGACCGTTTTCATTCACGTTCACGCTTTCATTCGACGCCAGTTGCTGCTCGATGCGCTGCACGGCTGTGAAGATGGTGCTGTGGTTCGCCCTGCCCATGGCCCGGGCGATCTCGGGAAAACTCCGGGTCGTCATCCGCCGGGCGAGGAACGACGCGATCGAGCGCGCCAGCACGATGCGCTTGTGTCGGCCTTTGCCTGCCAGGCGGGCCGCGTCCAGTCCGAAGCGGGCGGCGACGGCGTCGATGATCGCCTCGATGCGCACGGGGGCACGGTGTTCGCGGCTCTCCTCGCCGAACAGGCGAGTGACGAGGAGCATCCCGATCTCCATCCGTGTCCCGGAAAGCGAGTCTCCCGGTCGCTCAGATTCGAGCGTTGTCAGCGCTTCAAGGCGAGTCAGCGTTCCTTCGATGTCCCGCACCGATCCGATGCACCGATGGGCCAGCGCTTCCGCGGCGGCAGGCTGCAGAACGAAGCCCCGTTCCTGCGCCCATCGCCTGATGATGGCCAGCCGCGTCGGGGCGTCGGGCATCTGCACTTCGACCACCATGCCCGAGAGCAGGCGGCTGACGAGCCGCTGGTGGAACTGGCGGATCTGTCGCGGGTGCTCATCGCTCGCGAGCACGATCTTGGCCCCCGTCAGGCCGATGGCGTCGAACGTCGCCAGGAACTCAGCCTGGGTGGCGTTCTTGTTCGAGAGGAAGTGGATGTCGTCAATGGCGAGGAGGTCGAGCTGGCGGTACGGGCGACGGAACGAGTCGAGGTCGTTGGCGCGGACGGCGGCGATGAACTCATTGGTGAACTGCTCGCCGGTGACGTAGCGAAGGCGCGCGTCGGGCTGCGCGGCGCGAAGGCGCCGGCAGATCCCGTGGAGCAGGTGCGTCTTGCCCAGCCCGCACCCGCCGTGGATGAACAGGGGATTGAACGTCGCCGTTCCCTCCGCCATGGCGCAGGCGGCGCGGAACGCCATCTCGTTGCCCGCGCCCACCACAAAGCGGTCGAGATCGAAGCGGAGATCGAGCGGACCCGCGGCGCCGGATCCGCGTCGGCGCCTTGGCAGGTGAGGCGGCACGGGATTCGGCATGGCGACGGACAGGCCGGGAAACGCTTCGGGCTCCACCGTTAGCTCGAGCGCGAGGTCCGAGCCGGAGGTCTGCGCCGCAGCCGTTCGCAGATCCTCGCGGAAGTGGCGATCGATCCAGTCGGCGTGGAAACGAGTCGGCACAGTCACGCGGAGCCGATCGGCCTCGAGGTCCAGCCGGGCGGTGCGCTCGAACCACAATCCGAATCGCGTGGGTCCAAGGCGTTGGGCCAGATCTTCGCACAGGCGCGCGGTCATACCCGTTGCGGCAGCGCTCGATGCCACAGTTCCCTCTTCCTTCGAGTCTTCAATTCTCGATGCGTTGAAAGTTCAACCCAGACGACCACCACCCGCCGTCGCCGCTCGCGCGGCGGCGCCGCACCTACACAACTTTGCCTGCGGGGCGGAGTCCGTTCGCACCTCGAATGGGCAAACCGACCATCAATGGGGAGAATGAGACATCCCCGTCCGGACCGGAGCGATCCGAACGCGGCCGAGCGAACCAGTCAGAATGAAGCAAATGAAAAGGCCATCCGCTCGAAGAACCTCCCGGAACCGTCCTGGCTCGTGCCACAGAATACCGCCTTCATGTGCGCCGCACAAGTTCGCGGTCCGCAGTATTTGCATTCACAATCGCGCGAACGTCGGCGGCGCAAGCGCTTGCGCGCCGCATTTTTTTTTCGTCCACCGGTCGCCCGCCGGCTGCGCACGAGTTGTGGATAACACGCGAGTACGGTCAGACAGCTTCGCGCGCCGTGGCGTCCGGCGCGGCGAAGCGAGCCGCCGCCGCCCGCTCAAGCCGGACCTCGTCGAGGCGATACTGTCCGCCGCGCAACCCGAGCAATTCCGGCAGGATGCTCTGGCAGTACGCCGCCGCCCCAACCCGCGGGGAAGCGCCGTCCCGATGCGTGGCGCGCAGAATCGCCCGCTCGCCCACCACATCGACGCTCGCGTGTGTCCGGTGAATGGCGAAATGGAACTCCGCCGGCGCAGCTGTCTCCTGCTCCGTCAACCCGATCGCCTCGCGCGAGGCGAAGGAGGCCAGTACGGCCCGGGGCGACCCCGGCGCCTCGCCGGCTTCGCGCCAGAAGGTCAGAAGGAAGCGCCCGCCCGGTGGATTCTGCATCGCTTCTTCGGCGTCGTTCAGGAAGCAATCAACCTCGGCGCCGGCGAGCAGCGTCGCGCCGATCGAATGTGCTGGTCCCGCGGCGTGAACGCGCCACCGCGCTGCGAAGATCGTCTCGCGCCGCCACGTCGGCCGCGGCGCCGCGACGCGTCGCGGCTGCCCGACCAGAAGACCGTCCACGGCGGTGAAGTTGGGCATCTCAGACGGCCTTTCCGAGGAGCCCGACGGCCAGGCGCAGACCCTTGCCCGACGGGCTGACGAACTGCTCCGCGAGCGAATCGATCAGCCCGATGAACTCGATCATCTCGTCGAGCCGGAGGTTGTGCGCTTCGATCTCGCTGCGATGGCGCACAGCGGCGGTGGTCCGCGGCCCCGTCAGATCCCGGCATTCGTGCAGCGCCATGAGGACCGGATCGATCTCCCGGCGCTTGCGCTCGCGCGTGATGATGCGGAAGACCTGCCAGACGTCCTGCTCAGCCCGGAAGTACTCCTTGCGGTCGCCCCGCTTGTGGGCCCGGGCGATCAGCCCCCAGTCGTGGAGCGATTTGAGCGACATGCTGGCGCTGCCGCGGCTGATCGAGAGCCGATCCATGATCTGGTCGGTGTTGAGGGGCTCGCCGACGATGTAGAGCAGGGCGTGGACCTCCGCCATGGTTCGCGGGATGCCCCAGGAACTGCCCATCTCACCCCAGATGCTGATGAAGCGGTTCTGACTCTGGCGCAGCGCCCGGGGGGAGCGCGCGGTTCGGGGGCGGGGAGAAGGGCGGCGGGTGGAAGACGGTGCGGGCACTCAGAGCCTCCGCCCAACGATAGGGGTCGCCGGCGCGGCGGACCTAGTACTTTCAGAAAATTTTGAAATATCCACGCGCCACCCGAGAGACGCCCCTGCGCCGGTTGTCCGGGCCGGTCGCCGGCCAAGAATCCCGCGGGCATGCGCCGGTCGGTGCGATGAAACGAGTCGCGGTTCAATTCGAGGGCAACGTGCAGGGCGTCGGCTTTCGGTGGACGGCCGCCCGCGCCGCGCGCCAGGCCGGCGTCGTCGGCTGGGTCCGCAACGAGCCGGACGGGTCGGTCCGACTCGTCGCTGAAGGCGGCGAGGCCGAGATCGAGCAACTCCTCGAATCAATCCGCGCGGCCATGGCGGGCCACATCCGCCGCGAGCGCCTCGACTGGTCGGACGCGGCGGCGGAGTTCAATTCATTCGAGATCAGGCGGTAGATGGCCGGGCCGAAGAGGAGATGCGCGTGTCGTCCGAGATCGAAACCGGGTCGTCGCTGAGCGACTCCGCTTGTCGGGCTGACGATTCGGTGGAAGCGCGATCGCACGGCGCGCGGTGGCTCGGCCTTGCGCTGGCGCCGATTCTGGCGGCGGCGGTGTGGATCGCGCTGCCCGAGGAGTTTCGATCAGCCGAGGGCGAACTGATCATGGCTTCGAGCGGGCGCCTCGTCGCCGCCATCGGCGTGTTCATGGCGACGCTGTGGGTGACCGAGGCGATTCCGATCCCGGCGACCGCGCTGCTGCCCATCGTGCTTGTTCCGCTCGCGACGAGAGGGGAGATTCCCGTGGCTCGGGCGGCAGCGCCCTACGCCAACGACATTGTCTTCCTGTTCATGGGCGGATTCATGCTGGCGCTGGCGATGGAGCGCTGGAACCTGCACCGCCGGATCGCCCTGCACATCATGCTTCGGGTGGGCGCGCGGCCGGCGTCGCTCATCGCCGGTTTCATGATCGCTTCCGCCCTGCTGAGCATGTGGGTTTCCAACACCGCCACCGTCGTCATGATGCTCCCCATCGCTACGAGCGTCATCACCCTCGTGCGCCGCGAGATCATCCGCAGCGGCGCCGCCGTCCCGACGGGTGCCGGAGGGCAGTTCCACTTCGCGTTGTGCATGCTCCTCGGCACGGCCTACGGCGCGTCGATCGGAGGCGTGGGTACCCTCATCGGGACGCCGCCCAATCTTCTCATGACCGGATTCCTGCGGGATCTCGGCGTGGAAATCTCCTTCGCCCGCTGGCTGCTGGTCGGCGTGCCGTTCGTCGCCGTCTTCATTCCCATCACGTGGTTCGTGCTGACTCGCCTCATCTTCCCCCTTCAGATCAGCGAACTGCCCGGGGGAAAGGCGCTCATCCATCGCGAACTGGAGGCGCAAGGACTGATGACGCGCGCCGAAGTCGCGGTGCTCATCGTCTTTCTCCTGACGGCTGCCCTGTGGATCACCCGGCCTGTGCTTCAGAAGATCTCTCTCGGCGCATCGGGGTGGCGCCCGCTGGCGGGACTGGAGGATTCGGTGATCGCGATCGGCGCGGCGCTGGTGCTCTTCGGCCTGCCGATTGACTGGGGGCGCGGCGTTTTTCTGCTCACGTGGGAGCAGGCGGTCAAACTGCCATGGGGCACGCTCATTCTCTTCGGAGGCGGGCTCAGTCTCGCCGCCGCCGTCCAGTCCACCGGTCTCGCCGCCTACATCGGATCGGGAGTGCAGGCGCTGCAGGGAGTGCCGACGTGGGTCGTGGTGCTCGTGGTCATCGCGCTGCTGGTCTTCCTGACGGAACTCACGAGCAACACGGCGACGATCGCGACGTTTCTGCCCATTCTCGCGGCCGTCGCGACCGGGCTGGGGATCGAGCCGGCGCTGCTCATCGTTCCCGCGACGATTTCCGTGAGCCTGGCGTTCATGATGCCCGTCGCCACGCCGCCCAACGCGATCATCTTCGGAAGCGGCGAAGTGACGATCGCCCAGATGTGCCGGGCGGGATTCGTGCTTAACCTCGTCGGCATCGCTCTGGTGTTTCTTCTCACCTGGTTTGACGTCATTCCGCTCCTGCTGCCGCGCTGAGGCGATGTTCATGGTCTTTTGAGATGATTGCGATCCACAACTGCACGCTCATCCTGCTGGCAATCGCCGCGCTGGTCTTCCCGCCGCGTCCGCACTCCGGCGTCAGCCCCGAAGCGCGTGCTGGCGATCGCGCCGCGTTCGACTTCGTCTTCGTCATCAGCGTGGACGGTCTGCGCAGCGACGCGATCCCCGCCGGCGGCCCGCGGCGGCTGCCGGCCCTGCATCGTCTGCTTCGCGGCGCTTCCACGCTCAACGCGCGCACCGATCCTGACTCCACGCTCACCCTGCCGAACCACACCTCGATGATCACCGGCCGCACGATGGCCGGGCCGGACGGCCACGGCTGGACGCTCAATGACGATCCGCCGCCGGACGAGACGCTGCACACGCGCGCCGGTTTCGAAGTCGCGAGCGTGTTCGACGTGGCGCGGGGGCATGGCGTCAGGACAGGCTGCTTCTTCAGCAAAAGCAAGTTCTCGCTGTGGATCAACAGTTACAACGGCGGCCGCGAGCCTCAGGACATGGCCATCTTCCGCGCCGGGCTGAAGGAGGAGATGCGCGGGATCACGGATGAGGCCCTCGCCGCACTCGAGGCGTGGGATCGCGGTCTTCTCTTCCTCCACTACGCCGGGCCGGATCTTTCGGGCCACGAGCACGGCTGGGATATCAGTCCGGATTCGCCCTACATGCAGGCCGTCGGAGAGATCGACGCTGAACTCGGCCGGCTGCTCGACGCCATCGAGTTGCGCGAGAACTATCGGGGGCGGTGCGCCGTCATTGTGACAGCCGACCACGGCGGAGGCTACCCGTTCAAGACGCACTTCGCGGCCCACATGTGGGTGAACTACATCATTCCCTTCCTCGTCTGGGCCGGTGACGGGGGCCGGACATTCGACCTCTACGCCATGAACGCCGACGTGCGACGCGATCCGTCGCTGGCCAACCCGCCGGCCGCCGAGCCCGGCGACGTCGCGGCACAGCGCCGTCAGCCGATCCGCAACGGCGACGCGGCAAACCTGGCGCTGCACCTGCTCGGGCTGCCCTCGGTTCCCGGTTCGACGCTCAACGCGAATCAGGATCTTCGCATCCGCCCCGTCGAGTGATCACGGATTCGATGAGGCGGACTGAATGGCGCAACGCCCGGGGCGAAGGAGACGGCCCCGGGCGCTGCCGGACTCGGCTGATCGTGTGCGAGAGGATCAGCGGCGTCCGTGGTTGCCATCCCGTCCGTGGCCGCGGCCGCGGTCGCGGTCACGGTCGCGGTCGCGGTCGCCGTGGCAAAGTTTCGACTCGATGTGGCACTTGAGCAGCCTGGCCGAGGCGGAGCAGTCGCCGTAGCGCTCGGCGCTTTCGATGGCGCACAACGCACCGTCGTAGTCGCCCAGCAGGGTCTTGAGGGAGGCGAGCATGAAGTACACGTCCGGATCACAGTGGTTGTGGCGGAGCAGGCACTCGTACTGGTCGATGAGGCAGCGAATCTCGCGCTTGAGTTCGAAGTCAACGCACAGCGCGTCGAAGGCCTTCACGTCGAGTTCCACGGCGCGGCGCATCGAGCGCTGAGCCTCGCGCCAGTGTTCGAGGCGGCCGCTGGCGATGGCGTAGCCGATGCGGGGGACGGGCTCGCAGGGGCGGCACTCGATGAGATCGAGGAACTCGTGCTTGGCGCGCAGGTACCGACCATCGGTCAGGTCGCACCATGCGTCGGCGCCGAGGCCGAAGTAGCCCGGCGGTTCGCAGCGCGACCCGCGATAGAGCAGGTCGTCATGGCGGCCGGAGTCGCGGCGGTAGTCGGTTCCGCGCCCGCCTCCGCCGATGATGATGCGGAAGGAGCCGCGACCCCAGGAGTCGCCCCGATCACAGGGCGGCGAACTCGAAGCGAGCAGGGGTGACGAAGCGCCCAGCAGCGTCAGCGCCCCGATGAGCAGGGGGGCGCCGAGTCGGGCGGAAGAGGAACACGTCCGGGAAGCGCCGGTGCGACGGAACATGATGGTCTCCTTTCCGAGTTCGCCCGCGGGATGCAGGATCGCCGTGCCGCTTGCACGCGGCCTCGCGGCGCCTGCGGGTTTCCGGTCGAGCGTTCGGCCGAGGCGAATCGGCCGGGGGTCTGCCATGAAGATGCGCCGGCGGCAGCCCTATTCCACCGCAGCGCGGCAGATCGTCGCCCGAGGGGCTGGCGCTACAATCTCTCACCATGGCGATCCGCGACGAAGACGTGGTGGTGCTGACCCCGCCGGCGATGGGCCGATACGAGGCGGCTTTTCTTCCGGCTGTGTTCCAGGGCCTGGGAGTGACGCTGCGCCACATGCTCGGCAACGTCGGTCGCGGCGGGAAGGGCGCCTTCCAGGATCGCATGCTTCTGTACCCCGAGCAGAGGCGCGAAGACTACGACGTTCTGGAGGGCGGGCTCTACCCCGGCACGTTCCGCGGCGTCCATCGGCTCAACAAGGACGAAGACGGGCGCGTCAAGTGCGTGGCGTGTTTCATGTGTTCGACGGCCTGTCCGGCGCACTGCATTCACATCGTCGCCGAGGAGTCGCCCTGGGACGACCGCGAGAAGTACCCCAAGCAGTTCGACATTGACGAACTGCGCTGCATCTACTGCGGCATGTGCGAAGAGGCGTGCCCGGTGGACGCCATCGAACTCACGCCTCAATACGCCATCGTCGGCACCTCGCGTCCAGAGATGATCTTCGACAAGGCCAAACTCCTCGAGGTCTTCGACCAGACGATCGGCGACAAGCCGATGTGAATCATCGGCGCCTGTTTCGCGGCGACCCGGAGGCTCCGCGAAGGGGAGCGGGCCTTCCTGTCCCGCCCGCTGCCACGCTTCCGACCCCATGCCCCTCCTCGCCCTGACCAACGTGGAGTACTCGATCGGCATCCGCAAGGTGCTCGACGGCATCACGTTCTCCGTCGAGGTGGGGGAGCGCATCGGTCTCGTCGGCCGCAACGGCACCGGCAAGTCCACGCTCATGCGCCTCATCGCCGGGGAGGTCGGGCCGGATCGCGGCGAGGCGATCGTGCAGCGCGGCAGCCGCGTCGGCTATCTGGCCCAGGATCCGAAGTTTGATCCGGCGATGACGCTCTTCGACGTCGCGGAGAGCGCCTTCGCTCAACTCCACGCCGTGCATGAGCAGATGCACGCCCTCGCCCACCGCATGGGCGAGGCGAGCGGCGAAGAACTCGACCGCATCATGAAGCGCTACGAGCGCCTCGAAGCCGAGATGCAGCGCCTCGGCGGGTACGCCGTCGAGCACCGGATCGAAGAGACGCTGCACGGCCTGGGTTTTGTCGATGAGCAGTTCGCGCTCCCCGTTTCGGCGCTTTCAGGCGGACAGCGCTCGCGCGTCGCGCTGGCGAAACTGCTGCTCGAAAGCCCCGATCTCATTCTGCTCGACGAGCCGACAAACCACCTCGACATCGATGGTCGGCAGTGGCTCGAGACGTTTCTGGCCGAGGAGTACAAGGGCACGGTCATCGTCGTCAGCCACGACCGCTACCTGCTCGACCGCGTGGTGAACCGGATCGTCGAACTGGAGCCGGGCCGGGTCTCGACGTATCCCGGAAACTACGCGAAGTTCCGCGAACTGCGGGCCGAGCGCAAGATGGTCGAGCAGCGGGTGTATGAGAAGCAGCAGGACCGCATCCGCAGCGAGCAGCGCTTCATCGACCGGTACCGCGCCGGCCAGCGGGCGCGGCAGGCGCAGGGGCGCCTCTCGCGCCTGGAGCGCTACATCGACGAGGAGACGATCGACCGCCCCGTGGAGATGGACGTGATGCGCCTCAACCTGCCCAAGGCGCCGCGCGCCGGCGACATCGTCATCAGCGCCGAAGGACTGTGCAAGCGCTACGACGGCCGCACGCTCTTTCACGACCTCGAACTGACGGTCGGGCGCGGCGAGCGGATCGGGATCATCGGCCCGAACGGCAGCGGGAAGACCACCCTCGCCAAGTGTCTCATCGGCGAGATGCAGGCCGACTCGGGGCGCGTGCGCCTCGGCTCAAACGTCAGCGTCGGGCACTTCAGCCAGTTGCACGAGGGGCTGGACCTCAACCTGACCGTCTGGGAGTATCTCCAGAGCGTGATTCTCTCGATTGACGGCGCGAGGAGGGCGAGCGAGCAGCAGGCGCGCGACCTCGCCGGCGCGTTTCTCTTCAGCGGCGACGATCAGGACAAGGCGCTGCGCGTGCTCAGCGGGGGCGAGCGCAGCCGGGTGATCCTTGCGGGCCTCGTCGCGGGCGGGCACAACCTGCTCATCCTCGACGAGCCGACGAACCACTTCGACATCCCCTCCTCGGAGCGCCTCGAACAGGCGCTCCATCCCGAAACGGGCTTTGACGGGACGATGCTGCTCATCAGCCACGACCGCGCGCTCCTCGATGCCTGCGTCGATCGGATCATCGCCCTCGACGGTCGCGGCGGAGCGCGGATCGTCGCGGGCAACTACTCAGCGTGGAAGGAGCGGCGCGAACGCGAAGCGGCGGCGGCCCAGGCGGCGGCCCAGGCGAAGACGCAAGCGGCGGACCGAGTCAGGTCCCGTCCGGCGGCGCCGCTCACGAAACCGACGGAAAGACCCTCAAGCGCCGCCGGCGCGCTCTCGAAGATGAGCATGAGCAAACTCGAAGCGCGCATTGAGGAAATCGAGCAGCGCATCCGCGCCATCGACGAAGCGCTCATGGACTTCAGCGCCCACACCGACCGCCGCCGCGCCAAGCAACTCTCGGACGAACGCGCAGCGCTCACCGCCGAACTGGAGCCGCTCGAGTTCGAGTGGTCGCGCCGGGCGGACGAAGCGGAGTAGCGAGATTACTCCCGGCCCCGCTCGCGTCGCCGGCGGCGCAGTTCGGAGAGTTGCCGCGAGGCGCGCTCGGCGGGGGAAGGTTCCTCCGTCGGCGTCGGAGGTTCGGGCGACTCGGGCTCCCGGGACCGGCCCTTGATCGCGGCGAGCGCGGCGCGGCGCCGTTGGGCCTGCTCGAGCCGTTGTGCTTCTCGCTGCCGCTCCAGTTCCTGCGCATCGACGGGCAACTCGCTTGCGGGCGTTTCGACGCCGGTTGGTTGGGAGGGATCATCCCTTTCCGACGCTTGAAACTCCCGTTCTCCAGGGGCGCCCGACCCGCGCTGATCGGCGAGCGACTCGCGCGCGCCGGTCAGCCGCTCCTCGACCGCATCCACGGCTCGGCGCAGCGAGCCGATGGCGCTGGCCGGCCCGGTGGTCGGGGTCCCGCTGAGTCCGACGCTCGCCCTTGCGCGCCGGAAGGCCGCGGCGATGGCGGCGCTTGACCACGCCAGCCGCCGCGACGCCACGTCGAGCACGAAGAGCAGCGACGCGAGCATGAGAAGTGGCCCCCACATCGGCACGACGCCGATGCTGGGCGGCATGCCGCCGCGATCGAAGAGATTGGCGCCGGCGGGGCTCCGCGCGTCGAGCAGACGGCCGCCGGTCTGGTCGGCGATCGCTTCGAGCAGCGCGAGGTTGCTGCTCAGCCGGCGGAACTCCACGCCCGAGCGCCGGCTGACGCCGCCGATCACCAGGTCCACCACTCCGCCCGTGAGGCGCGGCGTGAGCGCGACGACGTAGTGGCCGCTCTGCGTCGCCGGCAGTTCCGTCGAGTAGGCGCCCGGACCCGTCGGCCGCAGACGGAGTTCGACGCGACGGCCGTCGGGCAGGTAGGCGACACCCGGCACGGAGACCATGGTCGGCGAGAGCGCCGGCGTCTCGATCTCCTCGCCCTCGACCTGGCGCAGCGTGATGAGAAGGCGATCGCTGTCGATGCTCGTCATGAGTTCGAAGTTGCTGCTGCCCGCGGGACGGGCGATGGTGCGCGCCAGGCCGCTCCAGATCTGGCGATACCCGGGCCACTCGAGCCAGTTTGCCGCCCAGCGGTCATGCGCGTCAGAGGTGAACGCGGCAACGCGACCCAGACCCGCCTGCCAGTGCGCCAGGATCGGTTGCCCCTCAGGCGCCACCATCAGCAGGTTCACATCAGGGCTCTCGCGCCGCTGGGTGAGCACCAGTCCGCCAAGCGTCGGCAGAGGCGAGCCCAGCCCCTCGGTCAGCGGCGAGCCAGTCGGCTCCACCTGCGGCGTAAAGGGGACTTCGCGGATCAGCGGGCGGCGGACGATGCGGATCTCCTTGACGAAGATGCGCGGGAGGACGCGCGGGTTCATGACGGCGTAGAACTCGCCGCCGCCCTCGCGCGCCATCTGCGCCAGAAGGGGGCCGTCGATGTCCTGCCCGACGGCGATGGTGCTGAGGGTGATTCCGCTCTGCCGCATGGCGCGGGCGATGCCGACGAAATCGTCAGGCATGCTCCGGCCGTCGGTGAGGCAGATGACGTGGCGGATGTCCGCGTCCACGCCGCGAAGGGCCTCGTGCGCCTCGC
This sequence comes from Phycisphaerae bacterium, assembly GCA_039794345.1. Classification (GTDB taxonomy): domain Bacteria; phylum Planctomycetota; class Phycisphaerae; order Phycisphaerales; family UBA5793; genus UBA5793. The sequence continues at coordinate 17,701 of JBDIVQ010000008.1, forward strand.
GCAGGGCGGGCCCCATGTTCGTCCCGCCGTCGGCAAGGATGCCGCGCACCTGCTTCACGACCGCCTTTCCGTCTCCCACGCGCTGCACCGGCACGATGGTGCTCGGGCCGTTGCTGAAGGCGATGACGGTGATGAAGTCCATCGGGTCGAGCGTCCCGATCGCGACGGCAGCGCCCTCGTTGGCGACTTCCTGCTTGCTCTGTCCCGGCCCGCCCGAGTCGTTCATCGAGCGGGAGCGGTCGAGCACGATGGCGATGGCGGCGGTGGGCACGCGCAGTTCGTCGGGGATGCGCATGTCCACGGGCATGAGGGGATCGAGGGGAGTGTCGATCCATCCGCCGGCGCCGAAACTGTCATAGCCCCCGACCATGATGAGGCCGCCGCCGAAGTCCTCCACGTACTGAGCCAGTTGCCGCTGCTGGGCCGGCGCGATTTCTTCGGCGGGCACGTTCTGGAGAATGATGAGGTCGTACGCCTGGAGTTCCACGGGATTGACGGGCAGGTCGCGCGAGCCGACCACCTTGACCGTCAGCCCCGCGTCTTCAAGAACTCCGGGCAGCGCCCCGCCGCGACCCTCGTACACCCCGTCGAGCACCAGCACAGCGCCCTGCTGGGGCGTGACGGTGAACGCCTCCGCTACGTTGTTGTCGAGCATGGTGTCGGAGGCGGGATCGTCCGGAGAGAACACCGCCCGGAACCGGTTGACCGCGGCGGGGGCCAGTTCCACCTCGGCGAGTTCGACGTTCGTTCCGGGCTTGAGCGTGATGGGACGCGAGCGACCCGGCTCGCGGCCGTTGAGATCGACCGGGGCGTCCTCGAGGAGCAGGTCGAGTCGTCCGGAGGCGCCGGCGGCGGACTCGATCACGATTCGCACCGTGATCCGCTGCCCCGGCCGGGCGTTGGCGGGCACTTCGATCCGATCCACCTGCACTTCGCGCTGGACGCGGTAGGTGATGGGGACGACGTCGATGGGCACGCCCCGCCCCGAGGATCCGGCGCCGGCGGCGTCCGCGGCGGCGGCCAGGGCGGAGCCGGCGGTCTCAACGCCGTCGGAAATGAGCACCAGCCGCCGCGCCGAATCGGGAGGGAACATCGCCAGGCCGAACTCGATCGCCTGGGCGATGTTCGTGCCTTCTCGCTGGCTCAGGTCGAAGCCATGATCCTGGTACGCGTCGGCGGAAGTCGGGGCCGTCACCGCCCGCGCCGCACCGTCAAAGACAATCAGGCCGAGGCGATCGCCCGGCCTGCGCCCGGTCGCCGCGTCGCGAAACCACTTGCGCATGGAGGCAAGCGGATCAGCCGGCGCGTTCTCCGCGGGCGGAGGCAGCTGGGCGAAGTGCCGCACCGAGCCGCTGATGTCCACCAGGCCGATCACCGTCAGGCGGTCGTGCGTCTCGATGCGCGACAGGCCCGCGAGCGTGAGCACGAGCAGCGAAAGGACCAGCACGCGCATGCCGACGATCACGCCGGTGCGAAGGCGATCGCCCGAGGCGAGCAGCCTCCAACCCGCCGCGCCCAAAGGCAGCGCGAGAAGAAGCAGCCAGAGCGCCTCGGGATGTTCGACTCGAATGGGGGGCACGGTCAGGGAACTCTATCGCCGGGGCGCGCCGGCCGGCCGCGGCCGCCGGGCGCCGACGCCGCGCTTCGCCGGATCATCGCCCGGAAGATCGTCCGCCCGCTGCGGAGCGCCGCTCACGGCGCCGGGTAGGTGCAGCCGGTCTTCTCTGTCTCCCAGATGGTTACCCGGCGCAGGTCGAGGCCGGCACGGGCCAAATCCTCCCGCAGCAGGCCGTATGCGACTCTCGCGATGTTCTCAACGCTGGGACTGACTCCCGCGAACTCGGCGCAGTCCTCGTTGAGGTACTTGTGATCGAAGCGCTCGATGAGGCTTCGACTGACGATCGCCTCAAGCAGAGGCAGGTTGAAGTCGCGCGGTTCACGGGGGTCGATCTCGACCGCGACTTCGACGCGGTAGTTGTGTCCGTGGCCGCGCTCGTTGTTGCACTTGCCAAACAGGAGGCGATTCTCCTCGGCCGTGAGGTCCGGACAGTGGAGGCGGTGCGAGGCGGCGAACTCGAATTGCTGGCGAATGAGGCAACGGGGCATGCGGCGCTCCTCCATCGATACGCAGTAAAAGGGCGTGAGGCGCCACGCCAGTTCCCGCACGCTCCCTCCCAGCCGCTCACTGACCGAGCGGAGCAGCCGCTCCACGAGCGCCCATGGCTCAGCGGAGGGCCGCTGCCGGACGGCTTCGCGAATCAGGGGAAGAGCGGCGCTGCGAACCGCCTCGTCGATGGTTCGGATGTTCAGGAAATAGCCGGTGCGCGGATCCGGCTCGCCGGCGCAGGCCGCCTCGATCTCGTAGTATCGACCCAGGCCGCGCATGCTCGGCCACGCGGCGAAGGTATTGGAGCGCGGCGTCGCCGCCTCGTGCGGCGCTTCGCCGACGCAGAAGCGCACGGTGCGGGTCAGGAGCAGCATCGCGCAATGGTAGGCGGCGCTTCACGAGTTGAAACCGCTCGATCGACGCCTGCCGGACCCGTGCCGGCGGCGTGGAGGGCACCATTCGACACGCATCACGGCAAGCGGGTTGATGTGCGGCGCCCACTCCTCACGCGCCCCACGCCCCAAGCCTAGACTCATTTCCAGTATGCCGGTCTTCGAGTACGTGGCGAAAGGTGCGAACGGCGAGCGCCTCATGGGGCAGGCGACGGGCCTGAGCGCCCAGGCCGTCGTCGCCGACCTCGAAGCCAAGGCGCTCATCCCCGTTTCGGTGCGCGAGCAGACCGGAGCGGCCGTGCGCGGCGTGCGGGTTTCCGTCCGGGCGATGGCGACGTTCTACCGGCAACTGGGCGAACTGCTTCGCAGCGGCGTGCCGATTCTCCGCGCCCTGCAACTGCTCAGCCGCAGCAAGAGCAATCCGAAACTCGGCGCCGTGATCGGCCGAATCGCCGAGGACGTGGCCGACGGCGAAGGGCTCGCCGAGTCGATGGCCCGGCATCCGCAGACCTTCCCCTCCATCCACATCGCGATGGTGCGCGCCGGGGAGCGCGGCGGTTTCCTTGAAGAAGTCCTCAAGCGCCTCGCCATGTTTCTGCATCGCCAGGCGGAATTGCGCTCGACGATTCTCGCTTCAATGATCTACCCGATGGTCCTCGTGGTCGTGGGCACGATCGTCGTCGTTTCGGTGATGATCGTCTTCGTGCCCAAGTTCCGGTCGATGCTCGAAGGCATCGGCGAACTGCCCCTCCCGACGCGCCTCGTCATGGGGGCGAGCGACGTGCTGACGCAGCACGGCTGGGCGGCGCTGCTCGTCGCGGCCGGCGCGGTGGCGGGCGTGTGGTGGGCCTCGCGCCAGCCGGAGTTCCGCGCCGCCGCGTCCCGCCTCTCCCTGCGCCTGTGGATCATCGGCCCCCTCGTGGCGAGCACGGCGGTGGCGCGATTCTGCCGCATCCTCGGCACCCTGCTGGCCAACGGCATTCCCATGCTCGCGGCCATGAACATCAGCAAAGAGGCGACGGGCAACGCCGTCATGGTCGAAGCCATCGCCAAGGCCACCCGCTCCGTTCAGGCCGGCGAGACCCTCGCCGAGCCGCTCGCCGCCAGCGGCCTCTTTGAGGATGATGTCATCGAGGTGATCCGCATCGGCGAGTCCGCCAACAACCTCGAAGAGGTTCTCGTCTCGATCGCCGAGACGATCGAATCGCGCGTCGATCGCCTCCTCGGGACGGCGGTGCGACTGCTCGAACCGCTGCTGCTGCTCCTGCTGGGGGCGACGCTGCTGTTCATCATCCTGGCGCTGGTCGTGCCGCTCGTGCTGCTCAGCGCCCGCGCTGGTGGATGACGCGGTTCGCCGCCCGTTCGTGCCTCCGAGGGCCGGAAAGCGCCCCGGCGGCGCGGGAATCCGTCCGGGATCGAGTCGGTATAATCGAATTGACGCCTCAGCCAGATTTCCTGACCAAGGAGAGCCCGATGAAGAACGACATGACGCTCCGACGCACTCGCACCCGACGCACCGGCTTCACGCTTATCGAAGTGCTGATCGTTCTCGTGATCGTCCTCGCCATCGGCGGGATCGTGGCGGTTAACCTCATGCCGCGGCGCGATCAGGCCCTCAAAGACACGGAGCGGGTGCAGTTGCGCATGATCGAGGCGGCGCTGGAGCAGTTCTACCTCGACATGGGCCGCTACCCGACCGAGGAAGAGGGCATCGCCGTGCTCTGGGACAAGACGAAGATCGAGGACGAAACTCTCCAGGGCAAGCACATGGGGAACTACTTCGCCCAGGGCAAGAAGAACCTCAAGGATCAGTGGGGCAACGAGTACGGCTACCGTCCGCTCGATGCGGAGGCCGAAGGAACCGACGAGTCCGACGGCCGCAAGTACGAACTCTGGTCCAACGGACCCGACGGCGAAGAAGGAACCGACGACGACATCAAACTGGAGGAAGCGACGGAAGGGGAAGAGGAAGGCGGCAGCGGAGTCTGACCGCCGTGCTTCCGGGCGCCGCGACGCCGTGCGCGGCGACCGCCGTCCTTGCTCGCCTCGATCACCGGGAGGCGCACCGTGAGACGCCGCCGCGGTCTGACACTGCTCGAAATCCTCATCGTGCTCGCGCTGCTCATTGCGTCGGCGGCGATCGCGATACCCGCGATGTCGCGGCGCTTCGAGAACACGCGCTTCGAGGCCACGGTTGATCAGATCGTCGCCACCCTCGCCCTCGCCCGGGCCGAGTCCCAGCAGCAGCGCCGGCCCGTACAGGTCATCTGGGATGCGGGCGCCCGGAGCGTGCGAGCGGCCTGGCTCGATACCGACGCGATCGCCGAGGAGGCTGAGGCCGAAGAGTCGCCGCATGACCCCGGCGAAGCGAGCAGTCCCCCGGCGCAGGAAGACGGAGAGCGTCGCGGCCAGGATCGGCTCAACACCGCCGCGGCGGCCGCGGGCACAATGGCGATGGGCGGTTCGAGGCTCCGCGTGCTTCTGCCCGAGGGATGCCGCGTCGAAGCGCCGACTTTGCCGCCGCCGGATGACGCCGCCGCGGAGTGGCCGGAGGGTGAGCGGGGCGAAATCGCTCCGGACGGGGCTTCCGGGCAGGTTCTTTCGCTCGTCGTCTTCATGCCTGACGGATCAACCTTTGGTGAGGCGTCCTTCGTGGTCGTGGACCAGGGCGGGCGGCAGGTGCGCATCGACATCAACCCGTGGACGGGGCAGGCGGCGATTGCGCCGGTCGCGATCGCGCCGGCGGAGGATCAGCCCGCCGATGCGCCGCTCACCGGAGAGGAGAGCGAGCCGTGAGAAGGTCTTCGGGCGCCATCCTTCTGGAAATCCTCATTTCGCTGGCGCTCTTCGTGACAGCCGGATCGATCATTCTCGTTTCGACGACGAGCATGACTTCGGCGCTGGTGCGCTCGCGCGACCGCCAGATCGCCTTCGACCTGGCGGTGGCGAAGATGGCGGAACTCGAGGCCGGGCTGACGACCGCCGAGCAGTTGCACGATTCGCTCATCGACGTGGCGCTGCTCAGCGAAGCGGGTCGCGAGGGCGTGGATGCCGCCGGGAGCGGCCGGGAGCGCTGGCGCGTCGTCGTCGAAACGGAGCCATCGCGCTTCACGCCGCTGACCAATGTGACCATCCGCATTTTCGAGGCGCGCGGCCGCCGCGGGGGCGAGGATGCCCCCTTCGCGGTGATCCACCAGTTGCTGCGCCTCAATTCGGCCGGGCCGGAGGAGTTCGAGACCGATCCGATTCTCGATGCCGTGGGCGCCGCCGAAACCGCGCGGGAGGCCGGATGAAGCGCGGCACGCAGGCAGCGCGGTCCGCCGGCGGATTCCGGAGCGCCTTCACGCTCATGGAGACCATCGTGGCGCTCGCGCTGCTGCTCGTGCTCGTCGGCTCCGTCTTCTCCTTTGGAATGAACCTCGCCGCCAGCCGCGACCGGCTCAATCGGCACATGAGGCGGTCGCAGGCGGTGCGCGTCTTTCTCGACCGGCTCGAGCAGAACCTCCGCACGGTCGTCGCTTCGGATGCGAAGCACGGCGCCGGCATCGTCGGGCGCGAGGATTCGCTCGTGCTGCTCAGCCGCAGCGTCGGCGCCATGGGCGGGCAGGGAGGCGAAGGGGCCGCGTTCGGCGACCTCCAGCGCAGCGAGTATCGATGGAGCCAGGCGACGCGATTGCTGGACGGCGCCAGCGGACCCGCCGGCGCAGCGCCCGCACGGCACGCGATCGCGGATGATCTCGGCTTTGTGCAATGGCGCTACCACGACGGTCGCGGCTGGTCGAGTTCCTTCGACAGCGGCTCGGCGCGGCGCCTGCCGGTGGCGATCGAAGTCGCGATCTGGTTCGAACCCCCGCCTCTCGACGAGACGACTTCGCTCGCCGCTCCCGAACGCGTGGACGCGATGGCGGAGGTTCCCTTCGAGTCTCCGGCGAGCAGCGAACCGGATCGCGCGTCTGCGGGTGATGATGACATGGTCTCGGCCGACGACCTTGAAGTTGCCTCGCGGCGGAACTGGCCCCCGCCTGATCGCGTGCGCGTCATCATCGTGCCCGATGCGCCCGAGTTCGAGTACGGCCGGCGCTTCGACGACGACGCCGACCTGCCCGTCTCGAGCGGCGGCGGCGGGGAGGTGGAGCCGTGAGCGTCCGGAATCGCGGCACAAACGGCGGCAGCGGAAGGAATGTCCGGCGTCGGCGGCCGCGGCCGCAGCGGCGCGGCGTCATCATCCTCGTCGTCTTCGTCATCATCAGCGGCGCCGCGCTCATCATGACGAGCCTCTCCTTCCTCGGCCGGGCGGAGATGCGCAGCGCCGCGCTCGTCGGGCGCACCGCGCAGGCGCAGGCGCTGGCGTGGTCGGGCGTGCAGGCGGTCATGGCCGAACTCGACGCCCAGCGGCAGGAGATGCTCGACGGGCGCGAGCCTCAGGTTACCGATTCCTGGAGCCTCTACGGGACCGAGTCGGAGCGCGGGATGATCCAATTGCTCCCGCTGGGTCCGGAGGATGAACTCATCGTCTCCGAGTCCGCCAAGCTCGACGTCAACCTCGCTGACGCCGAGTCGCTTGCGAAGATCGACGCGTTTCTCACGCCGGACCTGGCGCTGGCGATCGTTGCGGCGCGGCAGGCGCGGCCGGGCGGGCGGTTCGATTCGATTGCGGACCTGCTCGAAGTCGAAGGGATCACGGCGGACCTGCTGTGGGGTCCACTCGACAAAGTCCAGGTGCAGCGGGCGGCGGCGTCGGAGCGCGATGCGGAGGTTCACTTCGAGCGGCGCCTCCGATCCCTGCAGCGCGGCGTGGCCGGGCCCGAGCCGCGCGGCCTGGCCGATCTCCTCACCGTCTTCAGCATCGAGCCGGTCATCCAGTCCACCGGCCGCTATCGCATCAACATCAACGCGAAGTACGACGACCGCATGCATCGGCGCATCGCGCGGCGCTACGGCGAGGAACTCGCCGACACCGTGCGGCAGTTCCGCGAGAACGAGCCGGACCTTGTCATCACCGAGAAGCAGTGGTACGACCTGCTCGTGCTGACCGAGTCGGAGGATCGGCAGACGGACGAGTATCTGGACGGATTCTGCCTTGACGAGCAGAAGTACGCCCAGGGCCGCGTCGATCTCAATCGCGCGCCGGTCGAAGTGCTCGCGGCGCTTCCGGGGCTGGACGCGGACCTTTCCGCCGCCCTTGTCACGGAGCGCGAAGCCATCAGCGCCCGCGACCGCGCCGGCCTGGCGTGGCCGATGGCCGCCGGAGTGCTCACGGAGGCGCAGTGGGCCGCGGCGGCGCCGCGCCTCACCTGGCGGACCTCGGCGTGGCGCGTGCGCGTCCTCGGACGCATCCTCGTGGGAGAAGACGATGAGGTGGAGGTGGCGGGGGAGTGCGTCTACGAAGCGGTCATCGACTTCTCCTCGCCCCAGCCGCGCGTCGCCTACCTGCGCGACATCACCATGCTGGAGACGGCAGTGGCGCTGCGCCACCTCCTGCCCGCTCCGCCGGCCGGCGGCGAGTCCGACGCCGGCGAGGCGGACGGCCGCGACGACGTGCCGGAGGGCGATGGCGAGGCCGAAGCCCCGTCGCGATTCTCATCGCGCCGCGATTCCTCGGGGCGACTGATTGACCGACCGACGTTTGACACTCCTGAGACGCCAGAGCCGTCGTCCCCCGCGCCCGATCCTCCCTACGATGGGCGCGAGGCCGACGAACCCCCTCCGGAAGGGTCCGGAGAGCAGCGGCCGCCCGTCAGGCAGATCAAACCCATTGGCCGCTGGACAGGAGACCGCTGATCATGTTCGCTCCGCCTCGGGCCGGCGCCCGGATGATCGCGATCGACCTGTCGAGCAGCCAGTTCACGGCCGTCCATCTGGCGGCGACAAAGAAGGGTGTGCGGGTGGGCGCCCGCGTCTGCACCGACATTCCTCCGGACGTTGAGCCGAGCGACGATGAGTGGCTGGGTAAGTGGATGGCGCGGACGATGGAGGAGCACGGCCTGGGCCGCGCTCCGGCCGTCTTCGTTGTGCCGCGGCAATCCGTGGGGCTCAAGCACCTGACTTTGCCCTCGACCCGCCTGGATGAACTTCCGGGAATGGTCGCGATCAAGATGGCGGGGCAACTTCCCTTCCCCGCCGAGGGCTCGATCATCGACTACGCGGTCGTGGCCGAGTCGGAGGGTTCGTCGGAGGTGATCGCGGCGGCGGTGCGGCACGAGTTGATCGACCGCTACCGCGCCCTGGCCGAGGCGGGACGGTTCCGCTTGGCGCGGATTGCGCTTCGACCCTTGGCCACCGGGGCGCTGATTGCCGAATATTCCCGCCGGCGGAGCGGGGCGCTGCTGGCGATCGATCTGCGGCGTTACGGGGAGGTCGAACTGGTCGTGGCGTGCAACGGCGTGGTGCGCTTCGCTCGTGCCGCCGAGGTCATGGCCTGCTCCGAAGAGGTGGACCGGCACGAGGAGGCTCGTCGGCTCGCCACGGAGGCCAAGCGCTCGTGGATGAGTTTCCGCGCGACCGAGGAGGCGCCGGACGTCGATCACGTCATCGTGATCGGGTCCGACGGCCTGGCCGGCGCGGTTGCGGTGGAAGTTCGTGGAGCGCTCGGGCGGTCTACGGAAGTTCTCCTGAGTCATCCGGCGGTGGATGGGGAAACGAGCACCCTCGGATCGATCTGGCCGCTCGTCGGCGTGGCGCTGCGGAGCGTTGAGGGGCTCGACGCCGTCGATTTCCTGAATCCCAAGAAGGCGCCGGACCTCGCCGCGCTCCGAAGGCAGCGGCTCCTCGCCGGCGCCGCGGCTGCGGTCATTCTCTTCGGCGGCGTGTACACCGTCGGCAATCTTCATCTGCGCCGACTTGAAGACCGCCTCGCTTCGCTCAAGGAGCAATCCCGGGAGTTGCTGCCGGCATTTCTCAACTGCGAACGCACCCGGTTGCGGCTCGAGCATCTGCGGCGCTGGGAGTCGGCCGGATTCGACTGGCTCGAACATCTCGCCTTCATCTCTGATCACCTGCCTCCGACGGACCAGGCGATTCTCGGGTCATTTGCCGCTTCGATGAGCGATCCGGTGATTCGCTGGAGCAAGGGGCAGTGGGCCGATCCCGCGCCGTTCGCCTCGATCACCTTCAACGGCGCTGCGGTGAGTCGTCCCATCGCCGACGCGATCCGCGCTTCCTTCGTCAGCGAGAAGGCGTATGAGACGACGCCGATCGGCACGGACACGTCCTCCAACGACAAGACCTATGCGGAGGCGTTCAACCTGCGATTGCGCACGCTCAAGGCGACGCCTTACGAACAGCCGCTGCAGCGCGACCGGGCGACGGCCGCGCCTCCTGCCGGCGACGGGGGCGGGTCAGATGCGCCGACTGAGGGTCTGGAGTTCGGCGGAACCGGAACACCGCCGGCCGCAGTTCCTCCAGGCGCGGATGCCGCGGCTCCGGTCGGCGAGTCCGCCCCGACCGAAAGCGGCGCCGTCGGCGAAGGCGAGCGCTCGCCTGCGCGTCAGGGCGGCCGCGCGCGACGCCGCGCTCCGCGCGAGGGAGGGGGAGGATGAGCCGGCGCCGGGCCATTGTGACAGGCATCGCGGTGATCGGCGTCGCGCTGCTCGCCTGGCGCTTTGCGACGACGGCTTATCTCGCGCCGCGCCGGGAACTGCTCGCGCAGATCGAGAACGTGCGCAAAGAAATCAGCGCGCGCCAGAAGGTCCTCAACACCGAAGTGGCCCTGCGCCGACAACTCCGCGACGCCGCGCAGCGCACGCTGGGGGGGACGGCGGAGGAGGCGATCAGCGCCTTCCGCGCCCGGCTCAACACGATCGGACACGGAGTGGGCTTGAGCGATCTGCGCGTCTCCACCTCCGCCGTGCGCGCCGTCGATTCCCCCGCTTCGGCCGCCTACTCGCGCGAGACCGGGTGGAAGGCGCTCGCCCGCCAGCCCGATTTCCACGAGATCGGCGCCGAGTTCAGCGGCCAGGGATCGCTCGAGCAGGTCATTCGCGCGCTGGAGATCATCGAGGCTGAGCCGTACATCCAGCGACTCACTCGCGTTACGCTGCGGCCGCGGCGCGACGGTGCGGTTGTCGATCTCTCGGCATCGCTGACGACCATCATCCTTCCGGAGACGGACGCGCAGGCGCTGGCGGAGCCGGCCGTCTCGCAGCCGACGTGGTTCGCGGCCCTGGCGCAGAAGAACATTTTCCGGGCGCCGCCTCCCCCGGCGCCGCCGGAGGTGCGGCCCGCTCCCAGGCCGGATGTCGCTGATCGCCCTCCGCCGCCCACGCCCTGGGCGGAGTGGACCGTCACCGGCATCGCCTGGATCGACGGGCAGCCGGAACTCTGGGTTCGCAACACAAAGTCGGGCGAATCGAGGCAACTCCGCTCGGGCGATCGCCTCCTCGAGGCCCAGGTCGAGGCCATCAACCATACCGAGGCGATCGTGTCGATCGACGGGGCGAAGTTCTCGGTTGAAATCGGCCAGACTCTGGGAGAACGACGGGCGATCGACCAGTAGACTGTCCGGTTGTCGAAGATGATCCGCCGCCCGCTGCGGGCGGCCAATCCCCCGCCTATGCGGGGCCGGCGCGAAGGAGTGGATGCACCATGCTGAAGCGAAGCATTGGGTGGCTGGGGTGTTGGCCGGCGGTCGTCGCGCTGTCGGTTTCCGCATCGAAGGTTCAGGCGCAGGACGAACCTCCCGCCGCGCCTCCTCCAGCCGAGGCGACTCCGCCGCTTGAGGAGACCTCGCCCGTCGAGACGACTCCACCGGCCGAGCCGGTACTCCAGTTCAACTTCAAGGATGCGCCCTACAGCGAGGTGATCAATTACTTCAGCCGCGCCGTGGGATTGCCCGTCATCGCCCGAGTCGATCCTCCGCAGGGCGCGCTGACGTACTTCTCACCCGAGTCGTACACCTATACCGAAGCCCTGCGCATCCTCAACATCATCCTTCAGACCAAAGGGGTGACGCTGAGCCGCGAGGGTGAGTTCCTCTATCTCGGGACCTTTGACAAGACCAATCCCGGCCCGACCTACCTCGCGGGCACCATCCCCGGCGACGTCACGCCCGAACAACTCATCACGGTCCTGATGCGCCTCGAGAACATCACGGCCAACGAACTCTCCGAGCGGCTCAAGTCGCTCGTCGGCGCCTACGGAGGCATCACCCCGCTTCCCCAGCAGAACGCCCTGCTCGTGACCGAGACCGCCGGCCAGATCCGCCGACTTCAGACCATCATCGACGCGCTCGACAGCGCCGGCGACTACCAGGACCAGGTCCGCATCTTCCCCGTCGAGCACGCCCAGGCGACCGCGCTTGTGAACACGCTCAAGGTGCTCATGAGCGAGCGCATCGTCAAGTACGTCATCAACCAGCAGGGCCAACAGGTCAAACTGGAGGAGGACGACCTCGCGGGCTTGCGCATCGAGCCCGACTCGCGGACGAACACCATCATCGCCAAGGGACCGGTCGGCCGTCTCGAGACGCTCCGGGAGATGATCGAGATGCTCGATGTGCCCGGCCGGCAGGGGGCCGACGGCACGGACATGACGACCATCAGCCTCGGCCGCATCTCCAGCGCCGAGGCGTCCCGTCTGCTCAACGACCTGTTCCGCCCCCTCAAGAACGAGGAGAAGCCGGTCATTCTCCCCCTTGACGAACTCAACCGCATCACCATCGTCGGTTCGGCGGTCGCGCTGGAGCGAGCCGTCGAACTGCTCGAGGAGGTGGATGGGGGCGGGGAGGATCCGCTCAACTTCGCTCGGACGGCGACGGTCGTGCCGTTGCGCTACGCCGCGCCGGCGAGCGTGCAGCAGGCGCTGCGGGCGCTCATGACGCCGCGCCAGACCCGGCTGGTGAACTTGCTCCCCTCGCCGGACGGGCGCTCGCTCATCCTCGCCGGGCCGACGGGAGACGTCGAGCAGGTGCGCACCCTCGCGCAGACGCTCGATGTTGAGCCGCACGACCGCCCGAGGGAAGTTCGCCTCATCCGTCTGGCGCGCGGCGACGCCGACGAGGTGCTCAAGCGAGTGAGCGAACTCTACGAGCGCGAGACCGGCGGCCCCGAGGCGGACCCGATGCGCGCCATCGAGGTCGAGCGCGACCCGGAGTCCAACGCCATCACCCTCATCGGCCGCCGCGAGGCGATCGACCGCTGGCAGGCGCTGCTGACGTCCGTCGAGTCGGCCCTTCCCATCGAGAGGGAGACGAGGCAGGCGGCGGTGTCTCCCGGCCAGGCCGGCCGCATCGCCGCCCCGTTGCGCACCCTGGCCGCCCAGATGCTTACGCCGGTGGACGGCTCGCCTTTCGTCGCGCCTGAGGTCACGCCGGTCGAGGCGCTCGACGTGATTCTTCTTACGGCCCTGCCGGAGCAGATGCCCGTGCTCGAGTCGATCGTTCGGGCGCTGGATGACCGCCGCGCCCGCGATGTGCAGTTTCGCGTCGTCAACCTCGCCGGCGCCGACGCGGAGGCGGTCCTCAGCCGCGCCGCCGAGATCTACGCGCAGCAGCGGCAGGCGGATCCGGCGCTCGCGGAGGTGAGCGTGGATCACGACGCCGCCGCGGGCGTGCTCTATCTCGTGGCGGAAGCGCCGGCGATGGCTCGCTACGCCGCGATACTCACGCAACTCCAGCAGACGCTCGGCGCGAACCGCGAGGCGCGCATCGTCGCGCTCCAGCATGTCGATGCTGGGAAAGCGGCGTCGTTCCTCGGCGATCTTGTCTCCGCCTCGAAGTCCTTCCAGGGCGGGGCCGTCGGACCCGCGCCGATCGTCGAGGTGATTGAGGCGACCAACTCGCTCCTTGTCGCCGCGCAGCCGGCCCAGCACCAGATCATTCAGGCGATCCTCCGCGAGTTCGACCAGCCTCGCCACAGCGACGAAACCGTCGAACTGCGGGTCTTCAATCTCGTGCAGGCGAAGGCGGGCAGCGTCGTGCCGGCGATCCAGTCTCTCCTGGCCGCCCGGGGCGCCGCGCCCGGCGGCCGGGCCGCGAGCGTGACGGCCGAGGAGTCCACGAACTCCGTTGTCGTCGCCGCCGCCACCGACGAGATGCGCGAGATCGAATCGCTCATTGAACGCCTCGACGCCGGGCAGGCCGCCGACCAGCCCCAGGTCCGGACCATCTTCCTGCGCAACGCCCGCGCGGAGCGAGTCGCGCCGATGGTCGAGCAACTCCTGCGCGGCGAGCAGATGGACCAGTGGATCCGCTTCGACTTCATGCGCCGCGGATGGCAGGTGCCCGATCTCGGCCCGGACGTGCGCGTCGCCTCCGAGCCGCGCCTCAATGCGGTCATCGTGAGCGCGCCCGCTTCCGTGCTCAACCTCGCGGAAGAGATGGTGCGGCAACTCGACGTCGATCCCGCCCAGACGGCCAGCGCCTCGCGACGGTCGATTCGCGTCATGCCTCTGCTCAACGCGGCGGCGCAGGACGTCGCGGCCAATCTCCAGGCCGTACTCGCCGACGACGCCGGCGCCGCCGCTGATCCGCCCGTCATTCGCGTGGACGCCGGCAGCAACTGCCTCATCATCCGCGCCACCGCCGAGCAGTTTGCGCTGATCGAGGGCATCGTCTCCGAACTTGAAGCGGCGACGGTGACCGCGGCGCGCGAAGTCCGCATGATTCCCATCGACCGCTCGCGGGCGAACGCGGCGCAGACCGCCGAGACGCTCCGCCGCCTGCTCGAGCAGCGCGGGGGCACGCGAGTCGAGATCATCAGCGTCGATGAACTTATCCGCCGGCAGAAGGAGGCCGAGGGGGAATCGTCCAGCGAAGAAGGCGGCGGCGCCACGGAAGGTGTGCAGCGCGCCGCAATCAACGAAGACCTCGCGGCGGTGAGTCCTTCGATCCTCCGTGGGCCTGACGCGAAGGCGCAAGCGGTCTCGATGCCTCTTCTTCCCTTGACGCCTCGATGCCTCGATGCCTTGATGCCTCTTTTCACTTCCGCAGTTTTGAGCCTTGACGTGGCGTACCTCGCGCCGCCCTCCGAGGAGCCCGACATCATCATCGCCGTCGATGAAGCGACGAACAGCCTGATCGTGGTCGGCTCACCGCAGGCGAATCGCCGCCTGGCGCAACTGGCCGAGCAGATCCAGTCGCAGGTGCCGGGGCTTCCCGAGCACATCCGCTACATCGCGCTTGACGATCGCGCCGATGCGAACCAGGTGGCGACGGTGGTGAACAACATGGTCAATCAGATGCGCCGCCGCGGCGTGGCGGGCGGGCTCACCGGGGAAGTCGCCATCATCGCCGATCAGCAGGGATCGGGACTGATCGTCAGCGCCAATGACGTGGATTTTGAAGCGATCGGCCGGGTCATCACGGCCATGAACCGCTTCACGCCCATCGAGGACGCGCCGCCCCTGACCATGATCGAGACCGTCAGCGCTTCGCCGTCGCGGCTCAAGGCGATCCTCGAACAGGTCATCATCGGCGGCGACCCGGCGCGGCGCGAGCGCATCACGCTCGTGCCCGACGATCCATCGCAGTTGCTCCTCGTCCGCGCCAACGAGGAAGACCTGGCAGCGATCCGCGAGGTCGTCAAGGAAGTCGATCGCTTCGAGACGCGGGAACTGCCGATCCGCACGATCAAACTCGAGCGGGCCGACGCGCAGCGCGCCGCGCAGGCGCTTCAGCAGTTTTTTGAGGACCGCGCCCGCCTGACGCAGCGCCCCGGCCAGCCGCGCCCGCCGCGGCGCATCAGCGTCGTCGGCGACCAGCGCTCCAGCACCGTTTTCATCGCGGCGAGCGATGAGGACTTCGCCGAGATCGAACACCTCCTGCGGACCTTCGATGCGCCCAGCGCCGCTCAGGATCTCAAGTACGAGATCATCCCCCTCAAGTTCGCCAAGGCGGAGGACGTCTCGGACATCGTCAACAGCATGGGGTGGCAACTGACCTACGACGAGAGTGTCGGGCCGTGGGGCGGGCGCTCCGATGCGCGGGGCAAGATCAGCATCCAGGCGGATCGCCGCACCAACTCCCTCGTGGTGAGCGGCACGGGAGAGAACTTCGACCTCATCGAGAGCGTCATCCGCGCCCTCGACGCGCCCGGCAGCGAAGCGGCGGCACGCTCGGTCCGCATTCTCAAGATCGAGCACGGCGACGTGAACGTCATCAACCGCGCCGTCCAGGAGACCTACGGAGCGGCGCAGATGCCGCCGTGGTGGTGGTACGAACCGTCCGAACCCGACGAAGTGAAGATCATCCCCGACGCCGCCAACAAACTGCTCATCGTCAGCGGACGCGAGTCGGACCTCGACGGGATCGCCGAATTCGTCCGGAAACTTGACGAAGCCTCGCAGCGGCCGGGCCAGACGATCGAGATTCTCACGGTGAGCCACGCGCGGGCGAGCGAGGTGGCGCAGAGCCTGGTGCGCTTCTTCAACGATCGCGCGCGGGCGGCGAACCTGCCAAGCCCCGGCATCACGATGACTCCCGCCGACGAGTCCGGTCGCATCGTCGTGTCCGCCACGGCCGAGCAGATCGCCACGATCCGCGACCTCCTGGCCAGCATCGACCTTCCCTCCGCGGGCGATGATCGCGACTTCCGCCTGCACGCGCTCGAGCACGGCAGCGCGGTGGAAGCGATGCAGACGCTGCGCGAGTTGTTTCCGACGCGGGGCGAGACGCCGGCGCGGCAGGTGCTCGTTACCGCCGACGCCCGCACGAACAGCCTCGTCGTCAGCGCGCCGCAGGACCGCTTCGGCGAGATCGACGCGGTGCTGGGCATGATCGACGCCCCGCCCGCCGGAAGCGTCAAACTCATCCAGACCTTCTCGCTTGCCAACGCGCGGGCGGCGGAGATCGCCCAGGTCCTCTCCGAGGCGTTCGACCTGACGCGCCAGCCCGGCCGGGCCCGCTCGCGAACGATTCAGGAGGAGGTGACTCGCTTCATGCTCGACGGCGCCGAGGGCGGCGCGGCGCCGATCGAGATCGACGCCCGCATCACTCCCAACACGCGGAACAACTCGCTCATCGTCGTCGCGACCCCCGAGTCGATGCCGATGATCGCGCGCTTCATCGCCGAACTCGACGAGGCGCCGATCCGCAGCGTGCGCGAGTACCGGATCTACCCCCTGACGCACATCGTCGCCGCGGATGTGCGCTACACGCTCACGAGCCTGCTGACGCAGCGGGCGGACCGGCCGGGCGGCGGCGCCGCCGATCCGGCGCCGACGGTGAGCACCTCGCCGCGCGACAACAGCCTCATCATCGCCGCGACCGCCGAGCAGCACACGGAGATCGAGCAGGTCCTCAAGCAGATCGATCTGCCCGCCAAGACCGTCCGCACAACGGAGTTCGTTCCCCTCAAGTTCGCCCAGGCGGAGAAGGTGGCGGGGGCGCTCGACGTCTTCTACGGCCGATACGCTCTTGAGGCCGACACGCCCTCGAAGCAGAACGTCTCCATCGTGCCCGATCCCGCGAGCAACAGCCTCGTCATCTCCGCTGAAGAGAGCGAGTGGCCGGGCATTCGCGAACTGATCGCGAAACTCGACGGCGAGGAGTACGACACGACGCTGCAACTGGAAGTGATCGCGCTGCGCTACGCCGACGCCTCGTCGGTGAGCACGGCGATCAACCAGGCGTTTGCGCCGCAGGTCGAGCCGCGCCGGGGCGGCAACCAGCCGGTGCGGCGCCCCAGCGACGGTGAGGGCCCTTCGGACGACGGCGGCAACCAGCCGCGCATCCTTGTCGCCGACACCGACGTCGTTCGCGCCGCCGCCGAACCGCTGACCAACTCGATCATCGTCTCCGCCTCGCGCCGCAACCTCGAGAAGATCCGCGCGATCGTCGCGAGCCTCGACGTCGCCGACTACGCGCAACTGCCGCCGGTGCGCCTCATTCCGCTCAACGAGGCCAAGGCGGCCGAGGTCGCCGCGACGCTCACGAACATGTACGCCGAGGAGTCCGGCCGCGGCGGCGCGAGGCGGGGAGGGCGCAGAAGCGTTCTCATCAGCGCCGATGCCGCGTCCAACACCGTCATCGTCCGCGCCGAGGAGGAGGAGTTCTCGCAGATCGAGGCCCTGGCCCGCGCGCTGGAGCAGACCTCGCGCCAGGAGGGAATGACGGTGCGCGTGCTCTCGCTTGCCAAGGCGAGCGCGCCGCGCGTCGCGGAGGCGATCCGCGAGACCTTCGCCGCGACCGCCCGCACGCTCGACGAACCCCTGGCCATCGAAGTGGACAGTGTCGCCAACAGCCTGATCGTGGCCTCCTCCGCCCGGCTCTTTGAGCAGATCGTCGGGGTCGTCGAGGAACTCGACCGCCTCGGTCCGGGCGGCGGCCAGCAGATCTTTGTCGTTCCCATCGAGAACGTCGCACCAGAAGAGATGAAGCGCATCCTCGAATCGCTCGATCTCGACAAGCAGCGAGAGGGTGCGGCGGGGATTCTCGGCGAGCCGCTCAAGGTGACGGTCCTTCCCGGCCGCCGCGCGCTGGCCGTCGTCGGCAACCCTGGCGATCGCGAGCGCATCCTCGCCATCATCGGCGCCCTCGACGCCGCCCCCGACTTTGCGCAGGCGCAGGTTCGGCTCGTGGAACTCCGCCAGGCGGAGGCCGGAGCGGTCGCGGATATCCTGCGCGAACTGCTCCGTCCGGCCGAGCAGCACGCCGAGACGCCGCTGGCCGCGGCGATCCGCGAGCAGGTGCGCCGCCTGAGCCTGCATCGCGGCGGTGCGCTCGAAGATGATCTCGAACTCGACCTGACGCAGCCCATCCGCGTCGTTCCCGCGCCGAACGTGAACGGCCTGCTCATCAGTTCGACGCCGCAGAACTGCGAGGCGCTCGAGGAGATCGCGCGGCTGTTTGACCGCCTGCCGGTCACCGAGGCGGTGACGGTGCGCCTCTTCCCCTTGAGCAACATTGCCGCGTCGATGATGAAGTCGATCGCGGAAGATCTCTTCACGCAGGGGCGCAAACTCGCCACTCAGCCCGGCACGAACATCGAAGGCCGCCCTCTGACCGAAGTCGGCGGGGCGCTCATCGAGGACGTGGCCATGACGGTGGACGAGCGGACGAACACGCTCATCGTCGCGGGGCGCGAGGCGGCCGTGGCGCTCGTCGAGGTGCTCATCGGCAAACTGGACAGCGACATCGCCGCCCGCTGGGTCGAGCCGCGCATCCTGCTCCTGCGCCACGCGGACGCGGAGTTGCTTGCGGCTGTGCTCGATGAGGTGCTCGTTCGCGGCCAGGCGACCGGCGCCGAAGCGCAGGCGATGCAGAAGCAGGTGGGGCGGCTGCGCATTGCGCGGCGCGGCGGCGGACCGGAGGAAATGCTCGACGCCGACCTCTTCGTCCCCATGACGCGCCTGGTCATCCGCCCCGAGGCGAAACTCAACGCGCTCGTCGTCGTCGGCACTCCGGAAAACATCGCCGTGGTCGGCGAACTGGTGGCGATGCTCGACGTGCCCGCCGCGGCGCCGAGCCAGGCGGTGCGCATCTACACGCTCAACCATGCCACCGCCGCACGCGTCGCGAGCATCCTCGTCAACCTCTTCGACCGCCAGGCCGACACCGGCGCCATACGCGACGAGGACCGCGTCGTCGCGCAGCCCGACGAGCGCACGAACTCGCTGATCGTCACGACCAGTCCGCGCAGTTTCACCGTGCTGGAGATGCTGCTGCAATCGCTTGATTCGCGCCGGGCCGCGGAATTGCACGACATCCGCATGATCCGGCTCGAGAACGCCTCGGCGACGGTCATCGCCCCGCTCATTCAGCGGCTCATGGACTCGCGCCTCGAGCGGCTGCGCCGCTTCGAGCCGGAAACCGCCGAACTCCAGCAGGCCACGATCGTCGCCGACGCGCGCACCAACAGCCTGCTCATCACGGCGGGGACGGAGAGTTACGGCGTCATCGAGCAACTCGCCAACTCGCTCGAGAACACCCGCGCCAGCGCCGCCAATGACGTGCAGATCATCCCGCTGGAGCGCGGCAACGCGGCGAAGGTGGCCGACACCATCCAGCGCGTCATGGACCGCCAGTACGCCGACATGCCCGCTGAACTGGCCGGCCGCGAGAAGCCCCTCATCCTCACCGATTCGCGCACCAACAGCCTGCTCGTCACCGCCAGCGCCGACGACCTCAAGCGCATCGGCGATCTCGTCGTCAAACTCGAGAACGCGCCCTTCAACCCCGCGCTGAGCCTGCACGTCATTCCGGTCACCGGGCAGCGCGTCGAGACGCTGGCGCCGCGGCTGACCTCGCTCATGCGCGAGCGGGAGCGGTCGCTGGGCGAATCGGCGGGGGTCCAGGACCGCACCGTCATCGAGGCCGACCCGGCCACCAACAGCCTCATCGTCGCCGCGAGCGAAGACAACCTCAACATCGTGCGCGGCCTGATCGAGACGCTCAGCGACGCGGAGACCTTCGCCTCCACCGGCGCGCAGGTCGAGATCATCACCCTGCGAAACTCCCTCGCCGACCGGATGGTCGATCAACTCAACGCGCTCTACGTGACGGAAGCGAACCGGACGCGGGGCGCGGGGACGATCCGTGTTTCCGCCGACACCCGCCTCAACGCGGTGGCGATCTCCGCTCCTGAGCACGATCTCGCCGCCCTCAAGAATCTCATCAACGAACTCGAATCGACGCAGGTGACGGACGTGCGCGAGATCCAGATGATTCCCCTCAAGGCCGCCAACGCCCTGGAGATCGTCTCCGTTCTCGAGAACGTGCTCTCCGGCGGCCGGCGCGGCGGGGCGACGCAGGATCAGGCAACGATCATCCGCTTCATCCGCGAAGCGGCGCGCGAGCAGATCGAGAAGGAGCGAAGCCAGCCCGGCGAGCCGACCGAGACGGAGATCTCCCTCGCGGTGCGCGAGGCGATCCGCTTCACCCCCGACCTGCGCACCAACTCCGTCGTCGTCTCCGCGCCGGCCTCGTCGATGCGCATGATCCGCGAACTCATCGACGAACTCGATTCCTCGGAGACCGGCTCCAAGCGCGTGCGCATCTTCGAACTCGTGAACGCCGACGCCGTGCAGATGGCGGAACTGCTCGGCCAGCTCTTCAATCTGCGCGAGCAGGGCCTCATCCTCCGTCCGCGCGACGACGGGGCGGAGGGGTTGCGCCCGCCCGACCCCAACGTCGTCGCCACCTTCACCGACACGGAACTCGTGACGGCGACCGACGAGCGGCAACAACTCTCCATGACCGTCGATCCGCGGACCAACAGCCTGATCGTCTCCGGAACGCCGCGCTACCTCGATCTCGTCGAGCAGGTCGTCAAGGACCTCGACTCGAAGACGGGCACCCGGCGGGAGGAAAAGGTCTACGCCCTGCGAAACGCCCGGGCCACGGACGTCGCGACGGCCCTCAATGACTTCCTCACGCAGGAACAGGAGCGCATCCTGCGCACGCTCGGGCCGGAGCGGGCCGGCTCGATCCTCCAGCAACTCGAGCGCGAGGTTTCCGTAGTGGGGGTGACGGAGAGCAACACGCTGATGATCTCCGCCTCGCCGCGCTACATGGACAAGATTCAGGGCATCATCGAGGAACTCGACAAGACCCCGCCGCAGGTGCTCATTTCCGTCATGCTCGCAGAGGTCACGCTCGACTCGGACGAGCAGTGGGGCATGGACATCAGCGTCGGGCCGTTCCGCGGGGACCGGGTGACGGCCTCCTCCTCGTTTGGCCTGGCCGCGGCGACCCTCTCGGGCCTCGGCGTGCCCAACCTCTCCGTCTCCACGGACGATCTCGAACTGCTCATTCGCGCCCTCGAGGCGCAGGGGCGGCTCGAAGTCCTCAGCCGCCCGCAGATTCTCGTCAACAACAACGTCAACGCGACTTTCCAGGTGGGCCAGAACATCGGCATCGTCGAAGACGTCAATGTCTCGGACAACGGCACGGCGCGCTCCACCGTCGGCCGCAAGGACATCGGCATCATTCTCGATGTCCTTCCTTCCATCAGCCCCGACCGCTTCGTGCGCATGGAGGTCAAGCCCGAGATCTCCAGCCTCTCCGCCCGCACGACTCAAGTCAGCGAGGACTTCCAGGCGCCGATCATCGACACGCGCACCGTGGACACCGTCGTGACGGTCAAGGACGGGCAGACCGTCGTCATCGGCGGCCTGTTCTCCACCCGCACCGAGATGCGCCACCAGAAGGTTCCCTTCTTCGGCGACATTCCCATCCTCGGCATTCCCTTCCGCACCAAACTCCATCGGCGCGAGAAGACGGAGTTTCTCGTCGTCATCACGCCGCACGTCGTCGGCTCGATGGAGGACGCGAAGAAGTACACCGACGAGGCGATCATCGACCTCACGCTGCCGGACACCACCAAGGACCAGATCCGCAGCGGCCGAATCGACCCCACCCTCTGGGACGAATCGACGAAGAAGGAGAAGGAAAAGGCAAGGAAGGAGGAGGAGGAATGAGACGAATCGGCAACCTCACAGCGCTCGCCGTCGCCGCGTGGCTCGCGGTGTGCCCGCTCGGCTGCGTGACGGAGTACGAAGAGGGTCAGGCGCCGCTGCCTCCCCAGCCGCGCGAGATTCCCAGCCAGCCCGCCTCGCTCGCGGTGAACCGCATCTCCTTTCGGCCGGAACTCTACGGCCGCGACACGAACGGCAATGGTCGGGGCGATCGCTTCGACGCCACGGTCTATCTGTGGTCCGAGCCTTATCCCTTTCCGCTGCACTCCGAGGGCACGCTGACCATTTCGCTCTTTCGGGTCGGCGATTACAGCAACCCGGAGGCCAGGCCGTTGCGGGAGTGGATCTTCGACGCCGAGGCACTGCGGATGGCGCGGGCCAAGGCGCTGCCGGGGCCGTGCTACTTCCTCCAGATTTCGATGCTCGACGCGGACCTGCGCGGCGGGGATGACGTCGGCGAGCCGACGGTCGACCTCGTTGCCCGCTTCGAGCAGCCTGGTCGGGGCCCCATCGTCTCGGGCATCTCCACCGTCCACCTCGACCATCCCGGTCGATGAACGGAGCGGCGACTGGGAGCGAGTCTTGATCGACGAGACGGGGCGGCGCACGAATTGAATTGCGCGCTCAAATCGCGGTGGCCGCACGAGGCCGCGGTCGTACGCTTTCCGCATGATCATCATGCAACCCGTCAGCAGCCGTCCAAGCGAAAGCGAGATGTACCAGGCCCTTCTCCGGCGCGATCCGCAGGGCGAGGGGGTCTTCTTCGTCGGGGTGAAGACGACCGGCGTCTTCTGCCGCCCGACGTGCAGCGCCCGCAAGCCGCGGCGCGAGAACGTCGAGTTTTTCTCGACCGCCCGGGAGGCGCTGCATGCCGGCTACCGGGCCTGCAAGCGCTGCCGCCCCCTGGATGCAGGCCGGCGGCCGCCGGAATGGATCGAGCGGCTGCTCGATCAGGTCGAAATGCACCCGGAGCATCGCTTCAGCGACGCCGACCTTCGATCGCTCGACATGGCGCCGACGCGCGTGCGGTCGTACTTCAAGCGGCAGTACGGCATGACCTTCCACGCCTACTGCCGGGCGAGGCGGCTGGGCGAAGCGCTTCACGAGATTCGCCGCGGCGCGCCGGCCGAGAGGGCCGGGCGCCGGCTGGGTTTTGAGTCGGTCAGCGGCTTCCGCGACGCCTTCACGCGCCTCTTCGGCGCGCCGCTGGGCCGCGGCCGCGAGGTCTGCTGCCTCGACGCCGACTGGATCGACACGCCGCTGGGCGCGATGCTCGCCATCGCCGGCGACGAAGGGCTGCACCTGCTTGAGTTCGTCGATCGCCGCGCCGTCGAGCGGCAGGTGATCTCCCTGCGCCGCCGCCTCGGCGCGACCGTCGTGCCGGGAATGAACGAGCACCTCAGGAGCATCCGCCGCGAACTCGAGGCGTACTTCGCCGGCCGTTCGCTGGTCTTCCGCACGCGCCTCGCCCCGACGGGCAGCGAGTTCCAGCTTGCGGTGTGGCGCGAACTGCGGCGCATCGGGCCCGGCGAGACGCGCTCCTACGCGCAACTCGCCGAGGCTGTGGGGCGCCGCGGCGCGCAGCGGTCGATCGGCCGCGCCAACGGCGACAACCGCATCGCCATCGCCATCCCCTGCCACCGCGTCATCGCCGCCGACGGAACCCTCTGCGGCTACGGCGGCGGCCTGTGGCGCAAACAGTGGCTCCTCGACCATGAGCGCGCCGCCATCGCGGAAGCGAAGCCGAAACCCTGTAAAACAGTGCGTGCAGGAACGTAATCGCCTTCTACTTCCCGCCGTAGTCGATGATGCGGCTGATTTCGCGGCGGAGTTCCGAGCGCTTGACGACGCGATCGACGAAGCCCGTTTTCTTGAGGAACTCGGCGCGCTGGAAGCCGTCGGGGAGGTCCTGGCGGATGGTCTGCTGGATGACGCGAGGCCCGGCGAAGCCGATCAGCGCGCCCGGCTCGGCGAGGATCACGTCGCCGAGCATCGCGAACGACGCCGTCACGCCCCCTGTGGTCGGGTCGGTGAGGACGCTGATGTACAGCCCGCCGGCGTCGTCGAACTGCGCCAGCGCCGCGGCCGTCTTGGCCATCTGCATGAGCGAGAGTGTCGATTCCTGCATCCGCGCCCCACCGGAGGAACTGACGATGATGAGCGGCCAGTCCTGCTCGGTCGCACGCTCGACGGCGCGGGTGACCTTCTCGCCCACGACGCTGCCCATCGAGCCCATCATGAACGTCAGGTCGAGGACGGCGAGCATCACGCGGCGACCGTGAACGTAGCCCGAGCCGGTCATGACGGCCTCACTTCGGCCCGTCCGCTGGATCTCCGCCGTGAGGCGCTCCGGATAGGGTCGCAGATCGGTGAAATGAAGCGGATCGGCGCTGACGAGGTCCTCATCCATCGGTTCGAAGGTGCCGGGGTCGCACAACTGCTGCACGCGCTGGCTTGCGGAAATGCGGTAGTGATGCTGGCACTTGTCGTTGGTGCAGACGTGGAGGTTGTCTTCGAGGGCCTTTCGGAAGAGCATCTCGCCGCAGGCGACGCAGCGCATCCACAGGCCTTCGGGGACCTTTTTGCGCTTCGGATCGGCTTCGTCGGGCCAGGTCCGCGGCGCGCTGCGATCGGCGGGCGCCTGGGGCGCTGAGTCTGTCTCGGCGGGGGGCGGGGGGGAAGCGCCGGGAGGTGCGACCGCCTGAGGCGGCTCATCCTCCCGCGGCGGGGCCGACTTCGGCTCCGGCTGTGCTTCGGATTCTTGAGCGCCTCGCCGACGGCGGTGGCGGTCGGCCGGCTCTCTGGTCGCTGCTGGCTTGCTCATGAAGCGGCACTCCGCCTGGAATCCGCGCCCACTCGTTTTCCGCGGCGATTCGCCGCGCCCCGGAGGGATCCCTCCGTGACGGCAATTCTAGGACACGCGCATCCGATCCTCCCGCCCCTTCTCCGGGGCTGGGAACGCCTCGACAAACGCCGGGCAGATCGCCGGCCGACGCCGTCGCGCAAAGCGCGCCTGATTTTCCGCCTCGCCGGCCGAGGTCAGGCGGCGCTCTGTACGGCCTTGCGCACTTCGTCGTAGTTCGGCTCGACGCCGGGATTCGCGCCTTCCCACGCGTACGCAATCTTGCCGGTCCGGTCGATGACGAACGCCGCCCGCTTCGAGACGTTCTTGAGGCCGATGAGGTCCTCCATGAGGACGCCGTAGGCTTTCGCCGCTTCCCGGTTGAAATCGGAGAGCAGCGGGAAGGGGAGTTTGTTCTCCTCGGCGAACTTCTTGTTCACGAAGGGGCTGTCCACGCTGATGCCGTAGACCTTCACTCCCAGCGTGCTCCACTTGCTCCAATCGTCGCGCATCGTGCACATTTCCTTGGTGCACACGCCGCTGAAGGCGAGGGGGAAGAAGAGCAGGAGGATCTTCTGCTTGCCGATCTCGTCGCCGAGGTCGATCCACTGTTTGGGTTCGGGTGAGAGTTTGACCGCCGCTGCCTTGTCGCCGACTTTGAGTGCCATGAGGATGCTCCGTGTTGGGGGACTCGTGTGAAAGGGAGTTTAGGGGTGCAGCGGGATCAAGGCATCGGGGCATTGAGGCGATGCGGCATGAGGGCATCGGATCAAAGCCCCGGCACTCCCGTGCCGGGGAGGAGCGGATCAAGGCATCGAGACGTCAATGAGAAGACCCAGGCACGGGTGTGCCTGGGCTTTGGACGGGTGTTCGACCAGGACCTCAATCGCGACTACTGCGCCCGAACGACGTTGCTGGTGCGGCATGTCGCCACGTCAAGCAATTGGAAGTACCCGCCGCACACGCCCGAGCCGGCGTTCGCATTGAGCGTGCGGCTGCCGTCGGCGCCCGATCCTCCCTGGAAGGCGACCTGGAGTTGGTTCGTTCCCAGTCCGAGGCGCGTTCCGGCGCAGGGATTGCCCTGCGGAATCGGGTAGTTACCGGTGCTGCGCGCGTAGAGGAGGGCGACCGTGCTGTCGGGCGTCGCGTTCGACCACGAGACGCGGATCGGTCCGCCGCCCGGGCAGGTCGCATCCACATCGAGGGTAAGTGGAGGCTCTCCGGCCGTGACTTCAAGGTAGAACAGTTCGCCGTGGTACCACCCGTCGCGGAGGGTGTCGCGCCCGACGAGCGCGAAGAGGAGCAGGTAGTAGCCCGGCGGCGTTGAAGCATCGACGGTGATGTTGTAGGTTACCTCCGTCGGATCGTTTGTGCCCCAGTCGTAGCCGTTGGTCCCCCCGTCGGCGCGGATGAAGTAGGTGGCGTGGCTGCCGCGATAGGCGAGCCAGGCGGGATCGTCGGCGTAGACCAGCACGCCGCCGTTTGTCACGTCTGGTTCGTCGAAACCGATGATCTGGAAGGCGTAGTTCTCTTCGCCGTCGATCGCGCGCATCGACATGCCGACCGAGCGGCCGGCCTGAACGGTGTAGTACTTCAGTTCACCCTGGTCGGGCACCCCCTGCCGCTCGACGGGATCGACCAGGCCGGTGAAGTCGAAGAGTTCCATCCGGTTGTTCACGATGGTCGAGTGGCAGAAGAAACAGTTGCCGTCCACTCCGCGCCCGAAGTCCGGGTATGCCTGGGCCGCAGGAGCGACGAGTGAAATCAGGGCCGCGCACAGCGCGAGCAGTCCGATAGCGGTTCGATTGAGTTTCATGTCCTTCTCTCCTCCCGGTACGTGAGATCCTGGCGGCAGGGGCCGACTCCACCTCCGCTCGTGGGGCTCCTGACGATACAGAGTACCTCATGAATGCCCGGGAGGCGAGCAGATATTGCTTCGCCGCTCGGAGAAACCGGAAAAAGGCGTTCACGGCTTTGTCGCGGACGACTTCTCCGCCCCGAGAGGGTGGGAGGCGGCCTGCTCGCTGCAGAGGGGGCACACCGATTCGCCGGGGGCCAGGTGGTCGTGTGCCGGCCAGGATCGCCAGACAAACATCGAACCCACGATCAGGGCCATCACCGCCGCCGCCCGGTTGCCGTGCCGCCTCCATCGGATCGGAATGAGCCTCGCGGCGAGGACGACTCCGGAGAGGGCCGGCAGCGTCCCCAGCCCGAACGCGATCATCCCCAGCGCGGAAACGAGGGGATGTCCGAGAGCCGCGACGGCCGCGAGCATCACGTATACGAGTCCGCACGGCAGGAACCCCATGATCCAACCGAGCAGGAAACGCGACCGGGGGTCAGACTGGGCTGCGAGCGATCGCAAAAAAGCGACGCCTCCGCCCAGCAGACCTCCGCGCGGGTGATCGTCGAGCACGGCCGAGCACGCCGAAGGCGAGCGCACCACCAACAGCACGGCGGCGAGAATCGCTCCAGCGCCCGCCAGAACGCCGAACCAGCCTTGCAGGCGAACAAGCCAGAGCGCTTCTCTGATCCACGTTCCGAGGGCGCCCGCGAGCGCGCCGAGCAGGGCATAGGTGCACAAGCGGCCGGCGTGATACCAGAGCAGGTCGCGCGCGGCGCGTCGTGCCGTCTGCCTCACGCTGCGCCCCTCGATGGTCAGCGCAGACGCTCGATCCACGCCGGCCACGGCCGCGAGGATCGGCCCGCACATGCCGATGCAGTGCAGGCTGCCGGCCAGCCCGGCCGCGAAGAACCCCAGACAGGCGAGCGCGAGCGTCATGCCGGGCGCACCTCCGCAGCGGGCGCGGCGCCGGCCGCGTGCCCCTGCTCATGGCGTCTCGTCGCCGCCGCCGGCTCGTGCGGCGCGTGGCTCCGCTCTTCAATCGCGCCATCAATCGACCGGGCCGCGATGACGATCGTGACGGCGCTGGATACGACCATCGCCACGGCCGCAAAGGCGGGCGTGAGCATCCCCACCGCCGCCAGCGCCAGTCCCACGCTGTTGTATCCGAACGACCAGGAGAGGGAGAGGGCGATGCGCCGCCGTGCGATGCGGGCGGCGGCAAGCAGCGCCACCAGGCGATTGAGGTCTCCCTCGAGCAGACTCACCTGGCCGGAGGCGTGCGCAAGATCGCTGCCTCCCGACACCGTGATGCCGAGATCCGCCTCCGCGAGCGCCAATGCGTCGTTGATTCCGTCGCCGACGAAGGCGACCGGGCGATTGGACGCTTCGCGCGCCGACCGGACGGCGTCGCGCTTGGACTCCGGCGTCATGCCGCTCCGAACGCTCGCCTCCACAGCCGCCGCCAGGTGCGCCGCGCGCTCCGATGCATCCCCCGTCAGTACCTCGCACTCGATCCCCATCGTCCGCAGGCGGTCCACGACGAGACGCGCTTCGGGTCGAAGCGACTCTTCGAGGCCGAACCACGCGGCGACCTCCTCGTTCCGCATCAGCACTACCGGCAGCAGTCCTCGGCACTCCTCGGCCATCGGAAGGTCCGCGGGTGGACGACCGACGTACCACCGATCTCCGGCGATCACGCCGCGCACGCCGGCCCCGCTGACCGGATCGAGTTCATCAACGGGACACAGAGTTGATCCGTGGCGCTCGGCCCTGAAGGCGCGCGCGATCGGGTGGCCCGAAGCCCGCTCCAGCGTCGCGGCGATGGAGAGCGCATCGACGGCCGGATCGACCGGGACGACGCGCGCCACGCGGAAATCGCCCTGCGTCAGCGTACCGGTCTTGTCGAAGAAGAGGCGGCGGACGGACGCGGCGAGTTCGAGCGCTCGGGCGCTGCGCACGACGACGCCCCGCCGCGCCAGCGCTGCGGCGATGCGCGAGACGACGAGGGGAGAAGTAAGCCCCAGCGCGCAGGGGCAGGCGATGAGCGCGACCGCCAGGGCGCGCATCACTCCCTCCATGGCCAATCCGCGAAACGCCCACTGGTGTGCGAAGACCGCCACGGCGAGAGCCAGAGTCGCGGGGATGAACACGGCCGCGACCCGGTCCGCCAGGCGCTGGAGGTGCGTCGGCTGGTGGCGCAGCGCGTGCAGTTGTGCGATGATCGACTCGATGCGCCGCCCGGAAGCCGGTGACGCGGCGCGAACCCAGAGGACGCCGTCGATGAGCAGCGATCCCGCCCAGACGTGCACGCCGCGCTCGCAACGCTGCGGCTCCGACTCGCCCGTGATGAGCGCGGCGTCAACGAACCCGGCCCCGCGCACCACTTCGCCGTCGATCGGCACGGCCGCCCCCGCCGCCACGCGCACCACCTCGCCCGCGTGCAGATCGGCGACGGCGGCGATTCGATCCCCCTGCGGAGACTCGACGATGGCCTCATCGGGAAGGTTGAGCAGGCGGCCTTCGGCGCTGCGCGTGGCGGCCGTCTTCATCTTCGCTTCCAGGTACTGCCCGAGGGTCACGAGGACGAGGATCATGGAGGCGGTGTCGAAGTAGAGCGGTCCTTCACCGCGCGCCACCGACCACGCGCTCACCAGGTAGGCCGCGAGCGCGCCCGCCGAGATGAGCAGGCCCGACGGCGCGCGGCCGGCGCGCAGGTCCGCCAGCGCGTCGAAGGCGAGGCGCGACCAGAGCGTCAGCATCACCCCCGAGGCGAGCGTCAGCAGCAGCCAGCGGAAGAGGTGGTCGAGCGCCGCATCGGC
The DNA here is from genome assembly GCA_039794345.1 of Phycisphaerae bacterium. GTDB lineage: Bacteria > Planctomycetota > Phycisphaerae > Phycisphaerales > UBA5793 > UBA5793. Next base: position 47,057 of record JBDIVQ010000008.1, read on the forward strand.
GCGCGAGATCTCGCCCGCCGGCGCCAGGGTCTCGGCGCCGTAGAAGCAGAAGGTGAAGGCCATCACGTTCATGCCGAAGAAAACGCCCAGGCCGAGCCGCAGCATCGCCGAACTGATCGCCCGGTCCGCCTGACGCGATTCCAGCAGCGAGTGGACGAGGCGGCAACCGGCGCAGCAGAAGACCGCATCCGCGGCCCATCGCGCCGAGCCGGACCGGCTGCCCGCCGCGCCGACGGGAAGCCCGCAGTGGGCGCACGCCGGAGCCGGCGTCTCGAGTTCCGGACTTTCGGGCGGCGGATTCATCGCTGCCTCGCCATGCGGGCGCCTACTGGTTCGAACCGCTCAGCAGCAGGAAGCGCACGAGGTAGATGACGGCGGCGCTGAAGAACGTGATCCACATGACCGTCAGGAACCACGGAAACTGGTATCCCTCGTAGGTGTGCGACATGTGCCGCCGGAAGATCTTCATACGCGCCCTCCCCTCGCGTCGATTTCATCCTGGAGTTCGAGCATGCGGTACTTCGGTCGTTCGACGTCCCGGTACTCACCGCGGTTGAAGGACCAGATGAAGATGCAGAGAAAGCCGGCGGCGACCGCGAGGTAAGAGACGACGGGAACGATGGCGAACGACGCTGAACCGCCGCGCGCCCACGCCATGGTGAACTCAACGAGTTTGAAGACGAAGCCCGACCCCGCGAGGATCGTCATCGACCAGAGGAAGATCCACACCCAGAGGGGGTTCTTCCCGGAGCGCGGCCGGCCGCGCGACGTGGGCGGATGTTCGGAGTGGTCGGTGCGCATCAGGAGGGCTCCTCGTCGCTGCCGTAGGGATCTTCCTCGGCGCCGTAGGGGTCGTCTTCTTCCGGCTCCTCCTGCGGCACATAGGGAGGATACCAGCCTTCGTCGAAAGGAAGCCGCGGGAGGTCGTCATACCGGCTCGGCGCGAACTGCGTGTGCCACGAGCCGAGCCACTGAAGATACGTCACCATGCCCAGGCCGGTCTGGTTGGGAACCTTGCCCTCGGCGTCATCGAAGAACCACGGGTAGGGGGGCATGACCGAGTAGGGCGACGTGTGCCGCGGGTTCCACAGGTGCGCGAGGTGCCAGTCGTTCGAGTGCCGCCCGGAACTGCGGATGAGATCAGGCCCGACGCGCCGCGTGCCGAAGAGATGCGGGTAGTTCATCTCGTTGTGGTATTCGTCGGCCTGCGAGGCGAGGTTGGTGTCCGGCGCCCAGCGGCTGATGTCGTGCCCGACCTCCGTGCCGTCGTTCGGATCGATGCGGCGGATCTGCTGGGTGTGGCAGTGCCAGCACGCCTCGGCGATGTAGGCGCGCCGGCCGACCTCCAGCGCTTCCTTGAACGCCTCGGCCGTCGGCTCGCGCGTTCCGAACGCCTTCTCGAACGCCTCGGGGTAGTCCCGCGCGAGTTCCTCGAACTGGTAGGGGATGTTGGTGGCGAGTTGATCCATCGAAACGACGTCGATGCCCTGGTACTGGGCGAGCGGCAGAGCCCCCATGATGACGAACGCCAGCGAGAAGAAGATCACGCCCGCGACGACGAAGATGAAGTTGAATCGTTCCATCTCAGCCCCTCGCTCCGCTCGCCGCTGCTTCCACGAACTGGCCGGCGTAATCGCTGTCCGCGTGGTCCCGCCGCGCCCGGAATGACATGAACATGTTTACCCCGAGGCAGATGAACCCCACGAGGACCATCCAGCCGGAGATCATCCGGAGGAACCAGCCGATCTCCGAGTAGCGGATGGATTCCTCCCAGGGCCGCAGGCTGTCCCAGAGCAGCCCCTGCACCACGCCGATGACCGTGAGATCGGTGAACATGAGGGCGACCCCTCCCGTCCACAGCCAGAAGTGCCAGAGGTTGAGGCGGCGCGACCACCAGTCGCGGCCGGTGAGTTTCGGCCAGAGGTGCTCGATCGCACCCGCGATCCAGAAGGAGAAGACGCCGAACATCACGAGGTGCGAGTGTCCGACGACCCAGTCGGTAAAGTGGATGACCTTCTGCATCGTCAGCGTCGTCTGGAAGGCGCATTGGAGGCAGGTGATGAAGTAGCAGGTCATTCCGACCATGAACCAGCGCAGCGCGATCGACTCCTTGAGCCGGCCCCACTCGCCGCGCATCGTCATGATGAAGTTGATGACCACCGTCGTTACGACGATCTCGACGGCGATCGTCGAGATGACCGCCCCGTACTGCGCGAACATCGGGATCGGCGACCAGAGGAAGTGATGCACCCCGTTGAGCGGGTAGAAGAACGCCAGGCCCCAGAACCCCACGAGGCTGATCGCGTGCGAGTAGATCGGCTTGCGGGTGATGACGGGGACGAAGAAGTACATGAGTCCCCAGCCCATCGGCGTGACGAAGAGTCCGACGAGGTCGTGGATGAACAGCCCCACCAGCGCCGCCCCGCCCGTGCCCGGCACGAGCAGTTGCGGCAGGTAGTTGCCCATGATGTAGACCAGCGGCGTCCACACGAAGGCCGCCGTGAAGTACCACAGCGTCACATACATCGCCTTCTCGCGCGAGCGGATGATCGACCAGCAGAAGTTGACGACCACCAGCGCCACGCCCACCACGACGAGGTGGTCGGCCCAGAAGGGGGTCTCGCCCCACTCGATCGCCTGCGCCTGGCCCCTGACAAGGCCGAACACGATCGCGGCGACGATGGCGTTCCACGCGAGAAAGATCACCTTGGAGAGCGCGTGGCTGAGCACCGGCTCGCCCGTGAGGCGCGGAATCACCCAGTGCATCATTCCGATGAACGCGTTGGTCAGGAAGCCGTACGCCATCAGGTTCGTGTGCACCATGCGCACCCGGCCGGGGCTGAGCAGTTCCACACCCTCGTGCGGATACAGGCGCAGAAAGACGAACGAGTACAGCAGCCCCGCGACGATGCCCACGCCGATCCACGACACGGCGGCGATGAAGTGCAGAAGGCACGACGTCGTGTCCACAAGCACGCGGGTTTCGCCTCGGCTCGTCACGACGACGGGTCTGATGAGTGGTGTCGCGATCTGAGTCATGCTTTCATTCCGATCAGGTCAATACGCCCACGATGAGGCTCTGCGAATTACGGGATGCCTCCACGCCCACGATGAGGCTTTGCGAATCGTGGGATGCGTTTCCGCGCCACATCCGCTCCACGCATGCCATCTTCATTCTCCCTCGCTCCGCCTGGGCCAGACCGCTGCGGCTCGTTCGCCCTCCGGCTTGCTCTGCTCGCGGAGCCAGAGGGTGTACGCCACGAGATCCCAGGCCCGCTCGTCGCTGTACGACTCGTACCGCTCCGGCGCGGTGGCTTTCCATCCCGTCACCTCATCGTGCGTCGGCAAGCGGTCCACGAAGGGCTCGATCAACCGCTGTTCTTCCTCGTGCAGCCGGCCGAAGACCATGCTCTTGAGGTCGCGCGTCACAAGACCCAGCGTGTCGGATTGGTAACTGGGCATCGGCGTGACGCCGGTGCGGAAGGTTCGGTAGATGTCCAGCGGCGTCGCCCCTCCCTTGGGTGCGCCGCGATGGTAGTTGTACGGCCGTACGGGTTGACCCCAGTCGTCCAGCAGAGCGTGGGCGCTCGGCCCGTCGCCCCGGCCGGTCATTCCGTGACACATCTGGCAGCCCATGCCCACATAGGCGTAGCGACCAAGCCACACGCGCTCCTCCGTCAGCAGGTCCGAGGGTTCCGAGGCCGGCAGCGGCACGCGCTCGCGAACTTCCGCCGCTCGCGTCCAGCGCGGCGAGTACAACTTGATGAAGGCGATGACCGCGTTTCGCTCCCGCTCGGGGAGAAACTCAAACGCGGGCATCGAACTTCCCTTGAGTCCCTGTCGGATCGTGCGGTGGAGGTCTTCATCGAGCGGCAACTGGCCGTTGGGCGTGGAGCGGAACTTGAAGTCGCCGCCTTCGACGCTCTCGACTCCGGTTCCGGCGTTTCGCACGACCTTGGCGGTGAAATCTCGAGGACGTATGAGCAGGCGCTCGGCGGCGGGACCGTTGCCATCGCCGTTGATTCCATGGCAGCCGACGCAATTGCGCGAGTAGACGGCGAAGCCGAGTTTGAGCTGGGCCGAGGCCAGCACCGCCTGTCGCACCGCGTCGGGCAACTCCTCGACTGTCGCTATCGTCTCCGTCGGCCGGGTGTCGCGCGAGCATCCGCCCAGCGCAACCGCGAGCACGATGGCGGCGCCGAAGGAGACGCGGATCGGGAGAGAGCCTCGTTGTGTCATCATGGCATCCACCAGAAGACGGGACCGGTTCGAGCCGGCCGCCGGTCAGGACGGCTCCGTGGGGCGCTCGACGCTCGCCCAGGGCGCGAGTTCGCGCACCGGATCGAATCGCCCCCACGCGGAGAGCACGAAGTAGGAGAGTGCGAAGACCAGGTGCGTGGACAGACCCACGTACCACGGCGTGTTCTCGGCAATCCAGTTTCCGCCGAAGAGCGCGGGCTGGAGCCACGGCAGAACCACCATGAAGTTCAGCGCCCACAACGCCGCGCCGAACGCGGTACAGACGACGGCCCGCACCAGGGCGCCCTGCCGCGCCGCCGGTCCCTGAAGAATGAACTGGAGCAGGATGCCGAAGAGCGCCCCCGTGGCCAGGTAGAGAAACGAGCCGGCAAAAAGAAGCAGGCTCCGGTTGGCGCCGGGTTCGAGCGTCAACGCCTCTTCCCCCATGCCGAACGTGAGGTAGACCTGGATGATGCGCAGCGGGTGCTCCTCGGGGAGCATGAGCGTGGCGCCGAGGACGTTCCACAGGAGGCTCGCCGCCGCGGCGAGGCCGCCGATGGTGATCCCCGCCATGACGTGGTACATCGTGTAGAAGCCGCGCGGACGCCAGTCGCCCGAGGCGCCTCCATCGAGCCGATCGCGCAGCCGCTGAGCCTCAGAAACGTGGAATTCGAGTTGACGCAGCAATTCGTCGCGCTCGGACATGAGTCGCAGACTCCACGGCGTTGGGGGACGTGCGCCGCAGCGGATCGGCAGCCTTGCCGTGCGGCGCGAGGGCGCATGATTGACCGGTGCCGCTGCCGATTCAAGTGCGCAAAACCGGTTGCTTTTCCTGTTTTGGATCCGGCGCTGTCTGGCGCGTGATCCGCTGCGGCCCCTCAAAGAACCCGAATCGCAGGGGCACGTCGTCGATGCCGCGGCGGGGCGCCGCGAGGTCGATCATCATCTCGCAGGCCTGAATGCAGTCGCCGCACTTGAGGCAATGGTTGTGGGCGGGCGCATCGCTCACGCTCACCCCGCCGCGCGCCGGAATCGCCTCGGCGAGGTCCATGGGATTGAGATCCACCGGGCAGACCTTGATGCACGCGTTGCAGTGGAGACACGCATCCCGAGTCCCGTCGCCCGTCGCCTCGCGGAAGTAGATGCCGAATGACTGACTCGGCGCCACAAACGAGTAGTACAGACCGACGGGACAGGCGCGAATGCAAAAGCCCCAGCGCCACCACCAGCCCAGCCCCGCAAGCGCGGCAACGCCGGCGATCGTCACGCCCCAGACCCACGCGAGCGCGGCCGGCGACTCCACGGCGATGTACGTCCTCGGGCTCGTCCACCAGAGCACGCAGGAAACGGTCAGCAGCGCGCTGTGTCCGATCGGACCGGCCGCATCGCGCCAGCGCTTCCACCTCGCTTGCCCCTTGTCGGGCCTGAGATTGGCCACGTCGGCGAGGCGGTTGAGGAACCCCACAGGGCAGCCCCACCCGCAGAACATGCGCCCGCAGGCGAAGTTGATGAGAAACGTGACGATGTAGAGGGCGGCGATGCCGAGAATGACCGCCGCCAGCCCTTCCCGCAGCGTGGCCTCGCGCCAGAGCATGCGGTGCTCGCCGCCGTAGAGATCGACCCGTGCCAATCCAGAGAGGGGAACGCCAAAGAGCACCCCCACCGTGATCACCTGCGTCAGGAAGCGGAGCGAGGCGTAGCGGTGACCTCTGGATTCAACGCGCGGCAGGACCTTCAGGCGGATGTCGGTGGCCAAGGCGGCTCTCCAGCGAGGCGGAACCAGCCGCACTCATCGCAGACGCACCAAGGGTAGAGCCCTCTGAACGGGGCAATCCCTCGCGCCGCCGCAGTTCCCGCCCGATTGGGGCTGCCACCCGTCCAGGAATACCGCCCCGTAGGGGTGATTTCCCCGGTTTGCTCCCGATTTTCCGCAGGCCACTTGAAATATGGATAGATGTGTCGTATTTAATGAAGGGACGGACTTCCGCTCTTCCGATACCACCGGAGACAGCCGTGATCTCCACGACCGCCGAGTATGCCCTCCGCATGATGATCGCCCTCGCCGAGGCGAATGGCGATCCATTGACGAGCGAGCAACTCTCCCGGCGCACCGACGTCTCCCCCGACTACGCCGTCAAGATTCTCCAGCAACTCGGCCGGGCGAAGTACGTTCGCGCGCAGCGCGGGCGCGGGGGCGGGTTTCGGCTCGCCTGCGATCCGCGGCAGACGACGCTCTTTGACCTGGTCCGCGTCATTGACCCGCTCAGCCGAATCTCCACCTGCCCCCTCGGGCGCAAGGAACACGAAGGCCGCCTGTGCGCCTTGCATGCCAGCCTCGACCGGACGACCGGCGTTCTTCACGATGAACTGCGATCCCTCACGCTCCAGGACCTCCTCGAGACCAGTCGGGCGCCCATGTGCAGCCCCTGCGACGAGGTCGTACCGCTCACCTTCGAAGGCAACGGCCGGGGGGACAGGACGATACGGCGCTGAGCGCTTCGGCAGGCTCGCCTGCCGGGTCGGCAACGGGGACTGCCGGCCGCGCCGCGCCGCAACGAGCGAGACCCCGCGACTCACGTCGCGGGGTCTCGTCACTTTTCCGCGGGTTCTTCTTCGGCCGCCGTCCGCGGCCTGTCATTCCGCCTCGCCGAGATGAGTCGCGAAGAAATCGATCATGAGCCGATCGACTTCCGGGTGCGAATCGCGCAGGGAGTTGTGCGCGCCGCCGGTCAGGACGACGAGCCGGGCCTGACCCGCGGAGGCGTCCGCGAGTCGGCGCGCGTGGCTGACCGGCACGATCGAATCCGCATCCCCGTGGAGCAGGAGCGAGGGGCGGTCGATTCTCGCCATGGCGTCGATGGGGCGATGGGTGTCGCGGATGCACACGGCGGCCATCCAGGAGCCGAGAAACAGCGGCGGATCGCCTCCCAGCGCGCTCGCCGCGACTTCGCGCCAACTGGTGAACGCGGACTCCAGCACCGCCGCACGAATCTCCGATCGGTCCGCCATCACGTTCAGCGCGATCGCGCCACCCAGAGACTGGCCATAGACGCCGAGGCGCTTCGGATCGACGTCGGCTCGCGAGAGCAGATGGTCGATCGCGGCATGGGTGTCGGCGATGAGGCCCTCGCGCCGCGTGGCCGAGCCTTCGCTCTGCCCGTAGCCCCGGAAGTCGAAGATGAAGACGTTGAATCCCGCGCGCGGAAGATGCTCGGTGAACCACGCGTGGCTGACGATGTTCCCGGCGTTGCCGTGGACGTGGAGGATGGTCGGATGTTCACGCCGCTGCTCGATGGCGGCGGCGGCGTTCGCGGGGATGAACCAGCCGTGCAGTTTCGTCCCGTCAGCGGAGTTGAAGTCAACGGCCTCGGTTCCCGGCGGGGCGAAGGAGAGCGGCGTCGGACCACGCTGCGGGTAGTAGAACAGTCGCTCCATGCAGCCCGTGCTCCAGAAGAAGAAGCCGAGAACGATGAGCAGGATTGACCAGCGCAGCACGATGTTGCGCAGGCGGCGTCTCAACGGGGGGCGCTGATCGGTCATGCTGAACAAGCGTAGGAGGACGTGAGCGCCTGCACGCTGCGCCCGCGAGCCGAAGCCTGCCGCTCCGAAGGCCGGCTCTATGCACGTCATCTGATGGGCGATGCTCCCATGAGCCGCGGTGTGAACGCGATGTCAGCCATACTGGGGCGGGCCTGCTCCGGGTGCAGCAGTTCGCACGTTGCGCCGAGACGGCTCGTCGGGCTGAACACAGCCCGGCTTGCGGTGAGATTGTGCGGTTCGCCGCCGATTCAAACCTCCGGCGCATCCATCCCGGGCGACCTGTGAACAGTTATCGGACTGATCGATGTGATGTCGAGGGCGGTTTTTGAGGCAGAAATCGGCCCTGCAAAAGAAAATGTGTCAGCATCAACTGTTTTTGCGAACTTTTGGCGATTCTCCCTTGTTTGTCGCCCTCCCGTTCGGTACACTGACTTCCAGTTTTCGGCGGCAGATTCCTGCGGCCGGCTGGCGTCGGGGGGCCTGGCGAAGGTTTCCGGATCGCACCCGGAGGAGAGGCAGACATGATCAGGCAGCACGTGAGGAGTTTCTACGCACTCGCAGCGATGGTGGTCGTTGCCGCAATGAGCACCGCCACGCGGGCGGACAGCCAGTCCTACACGCTGTTTGCCAACATGACCGGCAACGCGCCCTCGCTCAGCCAGTTTAAGATGACCGTCAGCGATGAGGGAGTGGGATCGGGGCAGATCAAGTTCCTCTTCGAAAACCTGGCAGACCCCGGGTTGCCTTCCGCCATCGCGAACATCTACTTCGAGGATGGAACGCTAGTCTTTCCTGACGCAGGTCTGGATCCAGGCCCCGGCGTTGCGTTTGAGCAGGGCGGCAATCCCAATCAGCCGCCTGGCGTTTCGGGCTTCGGCAGCTCGCACGAGTTCAGGATTCAGCTCGAGCAGAACACGGGCGACGCCATTCAGCCGGGGGAGTTTCTCGGAGTGATCTTCGACCTTCAGGGCACCTATGGATTCACCGACGTCATCGCGGCCATCGAGAACGGCTTCGCGAAGACGAAGGGAGTGGGCTTCAACTCCGGATTGCCTTCACTTCGCATCGCCTTCCATGTCCGCGCGCTGGCGAATGGCCAAAGCGATTCCTACCTGCTCACCATCCCCCTCCCCGCACCCTTCGGCCTCGCCCTCGCTGGTCTCACTGGGGTCGTGATCATCTCGCGGCGCAAGCGCAAGGCGGCGGTGTCGATCGATTGATCTTCGTCTCTGCCTCCTCGCGCTGCCTGGCGGCTTCAACTCGTGCAACACAATCGCAACGGCAGGGCTTTACGCCCTGCCGTTGTGCATTGCGCGCGCCCTGAGCGAGCCGGAGCGTCTTCGCTCCGACGCGGCGCACAGCGCCGAGTCTGATACGTTGCGCGCTGACGACTCGCCGGACTGAGTACAGTCCGGCTCGCTGTGCTCGCTCTGCGCGATGTGCTCGCTCATCTCGATGACGGAAGCATCAGAGCAGGTGTCCTCATCGAGTTTCCTGCACCATGGCAGACTGCCGCGAGAACAACGGCGAATGCGCCGGCGATGCGGGCCAGGGACTGATGCGTCAGCATGGCGGTCCTCCTTCTTCGTGTTCACGAGATCGCAATCCGTGGATATTGCCCGAGGGCGGAATCGAGCCGCGCATGTCGCCTACTCGACGACGGGCGCGACGAGACAGCGATGCTCCTCCCCCTCTGCGAGCGATCGGGCGAGATCGCCGGCTGCTGATGTTGACACGGGCTCGGTGCTGACAACGGCGCAGGTCGGCCCGAGATCGACGGAGTCGGGTTGCACGCCGCTGAGCCGGATCGCCGCGAGCAGCCGATCCGGATGAAGTCGTCCAGCCGGCGCTTCCGCGCGAATGTAGTGCCGGCGCGGCCAACCCGCGCGAGAGGCGGTTGCACGCTCTCCGGCGATGGCGATCTTCTCGCGCCGCGGCCGACTCAATGCCAGCAGATCGCTGGTGACGGCCGAGGCGGTAGCGCGCGGCCCGGCGCCGGGCCCCTGCACGCGAATGCGGCCGGCGAGTTCGGCGTCGATCTCAAACGCATTCTCACACCCGGCGACGGCGGCGAGCGGGTGGCTCACGGGAACGAGGCACGGCCCGACGCGCAGATCCGCCTCGCCCTGCTCACCTCGACGTGCCTCGGCCACGAGGCGGATGACGCAGCGCCGCTCCCGGGCGCGGCGGACATCGTCGGGCGTTACAGGGGTGATGCCCTGTGTGGCAACCAACTCGGGGTGAATCCAGCCCCAGCCCGCGCGCTGCGCCAGCACGCACAGTTTCTCAGCGCTGTCGCGGCCGGTGAGATCGGCGGTCGGATCAGGCTCGGCGTAGCCGAGTCGCTGTGCTTCGCGCAGGGCTTCGTCGAGCGTGCAACCGGTCGTCTCCATGCGGTTGAGGATGAAGTTGCAGGTGCCGTTGACGATGCCGCGCAGGGCGGTGATGCGGTCGCCGCGCAACTGGTCGAGTGCGGCGAGGATGGGCGTGCCGGCGCCGACGGCTGCTTCGTAGAGCAGGTGCGATCCGTGCGCGGCGGCGAGGCGGTGCAGCGCTTCGCCGTGACGCGCGATGATTGACTTGTTGGCGGTGATGACGGAGATGCCGCGGCGCAGCGCCGCTTGGATGCAGGCCCGCGCCGGCTCGACGCCGCCAAGCAGTTCGATCATCACCTCAGGCTCCGAAGCGAGAACCTCATCGAACGAATGGGTCAGCAGCGCTCGCGCGACGGGTCGCGGGCGGCCCGTGTCGCGCACCAGAACGCGGGTGATGATGATGCCGGAGCGGGCGGCGAGTTGCCGCGCGACTTCAGCGCCGACGTTGCCGCAGCCGAGAATTGCCACGCGCAAGGGAGCGGCGGCGCGGGTTTCCTCGTGCTCGTCAAGGAGGCGAATCATGCCCGCACCGCCTCTCCACGTCCGGCTGCGCTCGTCGATTGCTCCAGCGCCGCATCGAGGTCTTCGATGAGGTCGCGCACATCCTCGATGCCCACGGAGAGTCGCACGAGACCATCGCCGATGCCGATTCGCTTTCGCTCGGCCGGTTCGACGGCGGCGTGCGTCATCGTCGCGGGATGGCACAGGAGCGACTTGACCCCGCCGAGACTCTCCGCCAGCGGCCAGAGGCGAAGTTGCCCGACGAGCGAGCGGATGCGCTCGACGCCGCCCTCGAACTCGACGCTGACGATCGCGCCGAAGCCCGTCGCCTGCCGCTTCGCGAGGTCATGCTGCGGATGGCTCGGGAGGCCCGGATAGATGACGCGCGTGACAGCGGGATGGGCTGCAAGGTGTTCCGCAAGCCGCTGAGCATTGGCGGCGTGCCTCTCGACGCGGAGCGCGAGTGTCTTGATGCCGCGAAGGAGAAGAAAGCAGTCCTGCGGCCCCGGCACAGCGCCCGTCGCGTTCTGCACGAACTTGAGATCGGCAAAGAGATCATCGTCGCTGGTGACGAGCGCCCCGCCGAGTACATCGCAGTGCCCGCCGATGTACTTCGTCGTCGAGTGCAGGACGATGTCCGCTCCGAGGCGCAGCGGCTGCTGGTGCAGCGGCGTGGCGAACGTGTTGTCCACGACGCTGCGCACGCCGCGCCGGCGCGCGATCGCGCAGCACGCCTCGATGTCGGTGATGCGCAGCAGGGGGTTGGAGGGCGTTTCCAGCCAGAGGAGTTTCGTCGCGCCGGTGATCGCCCGTTCGACGTTGCACACGTCGGTCGTGTCGATGAGCGAGAACTTGACGCCGAAGCGGGCGAAGATTTTGGTGAAGATGCGATAGCACCCGCCGTAGAGATCCTGCGAGGCGACGACGTGGTCGCCGGCGCTGAGGGTCTGGAGCAGGGCGTTGACGGCGGCGAGCCCGCTGGCGAAAGCCAGGCCGTGGCGAGCGCCTTCGAGCGCGGCGAGATTCGCTTCGAGGGCGGCGCGGCCGGGATTGCCCGTTCGCGAGTAGCACCAGTCGGGCCGGCCGCCCAGTTCGTTCTGCGCGTAGGTGGTAGTCTGGTAAATTGGCGTGACGACGGCGCCGGTCAGGGCGTCATTGGGCTGGCCGGCGTGGACCGCCAGCGTGTCAAAGCGGTAGGACATGATTCGATTCCCCATGATTCGAGTGTGCAGGAAGCGGAAAGCACAACGCGGTCCGGCAAAGCCCGGACGGGGGAGTCGAATCATGCGGCGGTGGGGGAGTCGGTCGAATCAGCAGGCGACGACACCCAGCCAGCCGCAGGAGACAACTCCCGCGCCCGGGCCGGGCATGGACATCATCATGTCCGTCGCAATGTGGAACTGACTGGCCATCGAAGACGAGAATAGCACGGGTTTCCGGAGCGTCAAGCGCATCCGTGGCCGGCGGTCCACGGTTGGGGCGAGGCGATTCCGATGATCTATACTTGCTCCCTCCCGGTCCCCGCCACGTCGGGATGGATGGCAGTCCCTCATCCTTCACCCCTTTTTGGAGGCACATCATGCCTGGACGTGCAGCAATCCTCCTTTACGGAATCGTGGCCTATCTCGCCTTCTTCGGCACCATCCTCTA